>NZ_JBEZUZ010000018.1:0-96937 GCF_040636735.1 Streptomyces sp. NPDC035033
GCGGCGCCGTCGCCGCGCGCGTCGGCGACGGCGTTCAGCGCGCAGCTCCGGGGGAGCTTCGGGAAGGCGTGGGTGGAGCCCTTCGTGCCGCCCTGGGTCTTGGCGTACAGGGACGGGGTGGCGGTGTGGGCGTCGACGATCCGGGCGACGATGCCGGCGTCCTTCGGGAGCGACGGGCGGGCGCGGTCGAGGACCCCGATGACCTTGTTGTCGCCGGCGGTGATCAGCTTGGCCTTCGGGCCCTTCGGGCTCATGATCAGCTTGGCGCCGGTGCCCGCGCCGATGTCCACGAAGCGGGTGACGGTGCACGCGCCGAGGGCGTCGGGGTCGGTGTCGACCGGGGTGGGCTCGCCCTGGCCGCCGCCGCCCATGCCGTACGGCTGCGGGGCGGCCTGCTTCGCGGAGCCGGGGATGTAGGCGGCGAAGCCCCCGTCGCGCTCCAGGACGACGACGGCCCTGCCGTACGTCCAGACCGCGCGGTCGCCGTCGAGGTAGGTGAAGCCGCGGCCCTTGTCGTTCTCGATGAGCTGGAGGCCGTAGCGGCCGTCCTTCCGGGCCAGCTCCAGGACGGTGCCGTCGGCGAGCCGGTAGATGCCGGGGGTGGCGCCGGGGCGGTGGTTGCCCACCCAGTTGTGGGTGGTGCCGTCGGGGTTGAGGACGAAGAACTCGCCGTTGTCCTGGCCGGCGACGGAGATCTCGTACGCCTTGAGGACGCCGACCGGGCGGCCGTCGCGGAACAGCTCGGCGCGGTGGTTCCCGGCCTTGACCTTGTAGATCTTGGCGACGGTGCCGCCGATGAGGGTCTGGGTGCGGACCAGCGTGCCCGTCGTGGTGGCGGCGGGGACGGCGGTGACCCGGCCCTCGAAGTCCAGGGTCACCGCGTGTCCGGCGAAGACCTTGGTCTCCTTCTGGGGGTATCCGGCGCCGGCCTTCAGCTCGCCCAGGACCGTGCCGCCCTTCAGGACGGTGGCGGTGACGTACGGGTGCTGGTCGCCCCGGGCGTACACCTTGGCCGACAGGCCGCCGGCCAGCTGGACGGTGCGGAGCAGGGTGCCCGCCGGCGCGGCGGCCGCGGTGGCCTTCGGCGCGGGGGTGGCCGCCGGGGCGGTCTGCGCGGCCGGGGCGGCCTTCGGAGCGGTCGGAGCGGCCGGAGCGGCCTTCGGAGCAGCCGGAGCGATCGGAGCGGCCGGGGCGGTCGCGGTGGCCTTCGGCGCCGGGGCCGTACCGGCGGCGAAGGCGCTGCCGGCCGCGAGGACCGGGGTGGCGGCGACGCCGGCGACCAGGGCGGTGGCGAGGGCGGTGCGAAGGGCGGTGCGCATAACGACTCCCGAGAAAGATTCGGTGGCGGAAGAGGAAGAGCCGCATGCCGCTGACATCTCGATCGGGGAGGGCCGGTGAGTTCTCGCTGGCTGCTGATAAGAATCTAAAGATCCCGTATGGGGGAGCCGTCCGCTCCGTGTCACGGACGTGTGACAGCCGTCACCGCCCCGACGGACCTTTCCCCGCCGCCCCTTCCCGGCCCCGTCCCCGCCGGGGCGCCACGCCGTCGCGCGCCCCCGACCTCGGCCTCCCCGCGGGGGCTCCCCTGTACAGGTCGCTACGCGCGTAGATATGCTCGACTGGTGACCATGCCCACCACTGCATCCGCAGCAGCAGCTTTCGCCGACGTGACCGCGTCCGAGAGCACGCTGCGCCGCTTCCTCCACGGGCTGCCCGGCGTCGACGCCGTGGGCCTGGAGGCGCGCGCCGCGTCCCTCGGCACCCGCTCGATCAAGACCACGGCCAAGGCGTACGCCATCGACCTGGCCATCTCCATGATCGACCTGACGACGCTCGAAGGCGCGGACACCCCGGGCAAGGTCCGGGCCCTCGCCGCCAAGGCCGTCCACCCCGACCCGACCGACCGCACGACCCCGACGACCGCCGCCGTCTGCGTCTACCCCGACATGGTGGCCACCGCCAAGGCCGCCCTCGCGGGCTCGGGCGTCAAGGTCGCCTCGGTCGCCACCGCCTTCCCGGCGGGCCGCGCGGCCCTCCCCGTGAAGCTGGCCGACACCACCGACGCGATCGCCGCCGGCGCGGACGAGATCGACATGGTCATCGACCGCGGCGCCTTCCTCGCCGGCCGCTACCTGGAGGTCCACGACCAGATCGCCGCGATCAAGGCCGAGTGCGGCGACCGCGCCCGCCTCAAGGTGATCTTCGAGACCGGCGAGCTGTCGACGTACGACAACATCCGCCGCGCCTCCTGGCTCGGCATGATGGCCGGCGCCGACTTCATCAAGACCTCGACCGGCAAGGTCGCGGTCAACGCCACCCCGGCGAACACCCTGCTCATGCTGGAGGCGGTGCGCGACTTCCGCGCGCAGACCGGTGTGCAGGTCGGCGTGAAGCCGGCCGGCGGCATCCGCAACACCAAGGAAGCGATCAAGTTCCTGGTGCTGGTCAACGAGACGGTCGGCACGGACTGGCTGGACAACCACTGGTTCCGCTTCGGCGCCTCCAGCCTGCTCAACGACCTGCTGATGCAGCGCCAGAAGATGGCGACCGGCCACTACTCCGGCCCCGATTACGTGACGGTGGACTGATCGACATGACCTCCCCCTTCGAGTACGCCCCCGCGCCCGAGTCGCGCGCGGTCGTCGACATCGCCCCGAGCTACGGCCTGTTCATCGACGGCGAGTTCACCGACGCGGCCGACGGCAAGGTCTTCAAGACCGTCTCCCCCTCCACCGAGGAGGTCCTCTCCGAGATCGCCCAGGCGGGCGAGGCGGACGTGGACCGCGCGGTGAAGGCCGCCCGCCGCGCCTTCGAGAAGTGGTCCGCGCTGCCCGGCTCCGAGCGCGCCAAGTACCTCTTCCGGATCGCCCGGATCATCCAGGAGCGCAGCCGCGAGCTGGCCGTCCTGGAGACCCTGGACAACGGCAAGCCGATCAAGGAGACCCGCGACGCGGACCTCCCCCTGGTCGCCGCGCACTTCTTCTACTACGCGGGCTGGGCCGACAAGCTCGACCACGCCGGCTTCGGCCCCGCGCCGAGGCCGCTGGGCGTGGCCGGCCAGGTCATCCCGTGGAACTTCCCGCTGCTGATGCTGGCGTGGAAGATCGCCCCGGCGCTCGCGACCGGCAACACGGTCGTCCTGAAGCCCGCCGAGACGACCCCGCTCTCCGCCCTGTTCTTCGCGGACATCTGCCGCCAGGCCGGTCTGCCCAAGGGCGTCGTCAACATCCTCCCCGGGTACGGCGACACCGGCGCCGCCCTGGTCGCGCACCCGGACGTGAACAAGGTCGCCTTCACCGGCTCGACCGCCGTCGGCAAGCAGATCGCCCGCACGGTCGCCGGCACCGGCAAGAAGCTCACCCTGGAGCTGGGCGGCAAGGGCGCCAACATCGTCTTCGACGACGCGCCGATCGACCAGGCCGTCGAGGGCATCGTCAACGGCATCTTCTTCAACCAGGGCCAGGTCTGCTGCGCGGGCTCCCGCCTGCTGGTCCAGGAGTCGATCCAGGACGAGCTGCTCGACTCCCTCAAGCGCCGCCTGTCGACGCTCCGCCTCGGCGACCCGCTCGACAAGAACACCGACATCGGCGCCATCAACTCCGAGGAGCAGCTGACCCGCATCACCTCGCTGGTGGAGCAGGGCGAGGCGGAGGGCGCCGAGCGCTGGTCGCCCGCGTGCGAACTCCCCACGTCCGGCTACTGGTTCGCCCCGACGCTCTTCACGAACGTCACCCAGGCGCACACCATCGCCCGCGACGAGGTCTTCGGCCCGGTCCTGTCGGTCCTCACCTTCCGCACCCCGGACGAGGCCGTCGCCAAGGCCAACAACAGCCAGTACGGCCTCTCCGCCGGCATCTGGACGGAGAAGGGCTCCCGCATCCTCGCGGTCGCGAACAAGCTCCGCGCCGGCGTCGTCTGGGCCAACACGTTCAACAAGTTCGACCCGACCTCGCCCTTCGGCGGCTACAAGGAGTCGGGCTTCGGCCGCGAGGGCGGCCGCCACGGTCTGGAGGCCTACCTCGATGTCTGAGCAGACCCGACTCTCCGTCTTCAAGACCTACAAGCTGTACGTCGGGGGCAAGTTCCCCCGCTCCGAGAGCGGCCGGGTGTACGAGGTGACCGACTCCAAGGGCAACTGGCTGGCGAACGCGCCCCTCTCCTCCCGCAAGGACGCCCGTGACGCGGTCGTCGCCGCCCGCAAGGCGCAGGGCGGCTGGGCGGGCGCCACCGCCTACCTGCGCGGCCAGATCCTCTACCGCGTCGCCGAGATGCTGGAGGGCCGCCGGGACCAGTTCGTCCGCGAGGTCGCGGACGCCGAGGGCCTGTCGAAGTCGAAGGCGGCGGCCCAGGTGGACGCCGCGATCGACCGCTGGGTCTGGTACGCGGGCTGGACCGACAAGATCGCCCAGGTCGTCGGCGGCGCCAACCCGGTCGCCGGCCCCTTCTTCAACCTCTCCACCCCGGAGCCGACCGGCGTCGTCGCCGTCGTCGCCCCCCAGGAGTCGTCCTTCCTGGGCCTGGTCTCGGTGATCGCCCCGGTCATCGCGACGGGCAACACGGCCGTCGTCATCGCCTCCGAGAAGGCCCCGCTCCCCGCCCTCTCCCTGGGCGAGGTCCTGGCCACCTCCGACCTCCCCGGCGGCGTGGTCAACATCCTCTCCGGCAAGGCCGTCGAGATGGGCCCGCACCTCGCGGCCCACCTCGACGTCAACGCGATCGACCTGACGGGCGCGGACGCCGACCTGGCCCGCGACCTGGAGATCGCGGCCGCGGAGAACCTGAAGCGCGTCCTGCGCCCCCGTACCGAGGACTTCGCCGAGTCCCCCGGCACGGACCGCATGACCGCCTTCCTGGAGACGAAGACCGTCTGGCACCCCACGGGTTCGCTGGGCGCCTCCGGCTCCTCGTACTAGCTCCGCCCTCCGCGAGGCCCCCGGGTGTCCGCACCCGGGGGCCTTGCGCCTGTCCGCGATCGGCCGGAGGATCCGGTCATGCTCAGGGGATTGATCAAGGGTGCCAACACCTTCGTCCCGACGGCGGCGCTGCGCGTCGCCGTCGGGGACCGCGTCGACGTCGCGGCGCTGCTGCTGACGGAGGAGGGCAGGGTCCGCGGGGACGCGGACGTCGTGTTCCACGGCGCGCCGGTCCACCCGTCGGGCGCGGTGCGGCTCGCCGCCGACGGGGACCGCGCGGTGGGGGTGGACGCCGACCTCGCGGACGTCGAGGAGGAGGTCGCCCGCGTCCTCGTGGTCGCCTCCACGGAGGAGGGCGCGCTGCGGGACGTGCGCGACCTGTCGGTGCGGGTCCTCGGACCGGACGGCACGACGGTCGTCGGGTACGAGGTGACGGACGCCGGCGACGAGACGGCGATGGTCCTCGCCGAGCTGTACCGCCGGGCGGGCGGCTGGAAGTTCCGCGCGGTGGGCCAGGGGTACGCGGACGGCCTCGCGGGCCTGGCGGCGAACCACGGCGCGGCGCCGGCGGAGGCCCCCGCGCGGGCGGTCCACGAGGCGCGGAAGCCGGAGGCCCCCGCACCGACGGCCCCCCACACGCGGAAGCCGAACGCCGCCCCGCCCACCGCCCTCGCCGTGAGCAAGACGGACACCGCCCCACCCGCCACCCCCGGCGTGAGCAAGACGGACACCACCCCGCCCGCCACCCCCGGCGTGAGCAAGACGGACACCACCCCGCCCGCCACCCCCGGCGTGAGCGAGACAGGCCCCGTCCCGTCCGCCACCCCCGGCGCGGGCGGGACGGGCCCCGTCCCGCTCGCCGCGGTGGAGGCCCCGCCCGCGTTCGCCGGTACGGAAGCGCACCCGTCGGACTGGACGTTCGGCAGCGTCTTCGAGCCGCGCGTGCTCACCGGCCCGGGGAACGACGTCATCGACGTGGAGGGCCTTCCGCCCGGCCCGGTCGTGGTCGAGCTCGCCCTGGAGACCCAGGGGTACACCGGCGTGTGGACCCTCACCGGGAAGAACAAGGAGAAGGACCTCCTCGTCAACAGCACGGAGGAGAACTTCCGGGGCCGTCTGCTCGTCGTCGTCCCCGCCGACGGGCGGCTGCGGCTGAAGCTCCGGGCGGACGGGCCCTGGCAGGTCCGGGTCCTGCCGCTGGCGTCCGCCCGGCGCCTCACCGAGGAGCCCCTGGAGTCCTGGGGCCCGGACGTCCTGCTGCACACGGGAGGGACGGCCGACGTCGCCTTCCACTACCGCGGCAGGTCCAACTTCATCGTGGACACCTACCACCTGGCGGGGCACGACGACCCCACCAGGCTCCCGCGGAACATATGGCCGCGCCTCAACGAGATCGGCCGGCGCCGGGAGACCCTGCCGCTGCCCGAGGGCCCGGTCGTCGTCCATCTGGGGCGGGCGGACGGCCCGTGGCGCGCGCGCCTGAAGGACCTGCGGCCGCACAGCGGACGGACCGACGGCGCCCCGGTGCGCCCGCCGGAGCCGGGCGGGGCGCGGGGCTGGCTCCGGCGGCTCGGGCGCTGACCCCCGCCCGCGCCCGGCCCGCTACGGCAGCAGCCTCTGCGTCAGCGGGCCCGCGACCGGCAGGTCGGCCACGGCCCCGCCCTGCGTGACGTGGTCGGTGACCAGGTTCGTGCCGACCGGCTTGAAGTCGGCGACCTGGGTGCCGAGGCCGTTGGCGAGCGGGTCGACGCCGGTGTTGGCGAGCGGGTCGAGCTGGAGCCGGGTCAGCGGGCCCACCCCGTGGGCGACGCCGGTCAGCGCGCCCGCGCCGGCCGCGCCGGCGTCGGTGCGGGTCAGCGAGTCCACCGGCAGCGGCACCGGCGCCACGGCCTGGGCGGAGGCGCCCGCGCCGAGGACGGCGGCACCGGCCGCGGTGACGCCGAGACCGGCCTTGAGGAGGAGGCCGCGGCGGGGGGCCTTCGGCTCTGCGTGACGCGCCATGAGGATCCTTCCGAGGGGTGAGCGGGCGGCCACCGACAGTAGTGGAGGTGTGATGCTCGATACCAACGGCCCTCCTCGGTGGTCCCCTGGACGGGGGAATGCCTCACACTGGTGTCCCGTGAGTTCCCAACCGATCCCGACCCGGGTCGTCCTGCTCGCGGGCCCCTCCGGCTCCGGCAAGTCGTCCCTCGCCGCCGTCGCCGGCCTCCCGGTCCTGCGCCTCGACGACTTCTACAAGGAGCACGACGACCCGTCGCTCCCGCTCGTCGACGGCTCCACGGACGTCGACTGGGACTCCCCGCGTTCCTGGGACGCGGACGCCGCCGTCGCCGCGATCGTCGAGCTGTGCCGCACGGGCCGGACCGAGGTCCCGGTCTACTCCATCGCCACCAGCTCGCGCACCGGCAGCGAGTGCCTCGACATCGAGCGGACCCCGCTCTTCATCGCCGAGGGCATCTTCGCCGCCGAGATCGTGGACCGCTGCCGGGAGCTCGGCGTGCTGGCCGACGCGCTCTGCCTGCGCGGCCGCCCGTCCACGACCTTCCGCCGCCGGCTCCTGCGCGACCTCAAGGAGGGCCGCAAGTCGGTCCCGTTCCTGCTGCGCCGCGGCTGGCGCCTGATGCGCGCCGAGCGCGCCATCGTCGCCCGCCAGACCGCCCTGGGCGCCCACCCCTGCGCCAAGCCGGAGGCCCTCGGCCGGCTGGCCGCCGCGGCGGCCGGCCGCCACCGCGCCCCGGCGAACCGCTGACCGCGCGGAGACCTGGAGCCACGGCACCCCGGCAACACGGCACCCCGGCAGCACGGAAAGCACGAAGCGGGCCCTACGAGACCCCCCGGACTCGTACGACCCGCTTCGCTTTTTCCCCCGTGGGCCCCAGATCCCCCCTGAGGCCTCCCCCCGTGGTGTTCCCCCGTGTCCCCCCGGGGTTTCCCCCTGCCCTCAGGCGACGAGCTCGCCGAAGGACTCCTCCTCGTCACGGCCGAAGCTCAGCACCTCGTCCTCGCGCAGTCGCCGCAGCGAGCGCCAGATGCTCGACTTCACCGTGCCGACGCTGATGTCCAGGATCTCCGCGATCTCCGGATCGGTCCGGCCCTCGTAGTAGCGCAGCACCAGCATGGTCCGCTGGAGCTCGGGCAGGCGGGCCAGGGCCTGCCACAGCACCGCGCGCAGCTCGGTGCCGCGCATCGCGTCCGTCTCGCCGACCGTCTCCGGCAGCTCCTCGGTCGGGTACTCGTTGACCTTGCGCCGGCGCCAGGCGCTGATGTGCAGGTTGGTCATCGTGCGGCGCAGGTAACCGCCGACGGCGGCCTTGTCGCTGATCCGGTCCCAGGCGCGGTACGTGGAGAACAGCGCGCTCTGGAGCAGGTCCTCGGCCTCGAAACGGTCACCGGTCAGGTGGTAGGCGGTGGCGTACAGGGAGGCCCGGCGCTCCTGGACGTAGGCCGTGAACTCGGCCTCCGAGCAGGAACGCTCCCCCGTGGCCTCCCCGTACGCCGCTCCCCCGTCAGCGACGGCGACCATGTACGGCGCCTTGCGCTGACGTCCGACGGTACGAACGCACCCCCGTCCGTTCACACCCCCGGACTTCTCCGTGCCCCGCACGTCGTGGAGACGCGTGACAACTGCGCTGGAACTGGTGCCGTGCAGTGTGTTCATCTCGCGCCCCCCGTCGTTCGGAGTGAGTGTTTCGGTCCGTGTGCCAAGAAGCTTGCCCGGCGCACATCATGGCGCTGTCCGCCGACTGTCACAGGCGTGTCACAGGGGCGGCGACGGAAGCGCGCCTCCGGGCGGTCGATCTCCGACGGCTCATGAGCCAGAATGACGTCCGTGCCTTTTCTGTTGCTGATCGAGGACGACGACGCCATCCGCACGGCCCTCGAACTCTCCCTGTCCCGGCAGGGCCACCGGGTGGCCACCGCCGCGTCGGGCGAGGACGGCCTGCAGTTGCTGAAGGAGCAGCGGCCGGACCTGGTCGTGCTCGACGTGATGCTGCCCGGCATCGACGGCTTCGAGGTGTGCCGGCGGATCCGCCGCACCGACCAGCTCCCGATCATCCTGCTGACCGCGCGCAGCGACGACATCGACGTGGTGGTGGGCCTGGAGTCGGGCGCCGACGACTACGTGGTGAAGCCGGTGCAGGGCCGGGTGCTCGACGCCCGGATCCGGGCCGTGCTGCGGCGCGGCGAGCGGGAGTCGACGGACTCGGCGACCTTCGGCTCGCTGGTGATCGACCGGGCCGCGATGACGGTGACGAAGAACGGGCAGGACCTCCAGCTGACCCCGACCGAGCTGCGGCTGCTGCTCGAACTGAGCCGGCGGCCCGGACAGGCGCTGTCCCGGCAGCAGTTGCTGCGGCTCGTGTGGGAGCACGACTACCTGGGCGACTCGCGCCTGGTGGACGCGTGCGTGCAGCGGCTGCGGGCGAAGGTGGAGGACGTGCCGTCCTCGCCGACCCTGATCCGCACGGTGCGGGGCGTCGGTTACCGACTGGACGTCCCTGCGTGACCGAGGGGAACAAGGGGGTGTTCGGCCGGCTGCGCCTGTCCAGTCTGCGGCTGCGGCTCGTCGTGGTGTTCGCGCTGGTGGCGCTGACGGCGGCGGTGTCGGCGTCGGGGATCGCGTACTGGCTGAACCGCGAGGCGGTGCTCAAGCGGACCCAGGACAGCGCGCTGAACGACTTCCGGCAGGAGATGCAGAACCGGGTGGCGACGCTGCCGCTGCGGCCGACCCAGGAGGACCTGCGGCGCGCCTCCGAGGAGATGACGGCGGGCGGTGCCGGCTACCAGGTGCTGCTGCTCGGGGAGCGGGCCGCGGGCAAGCCGATCGTGGGCGCCTCGGACCCGGACGTGTTCACCCTGACCGACGTGCCGACGGCGCTGCGGGAGGCGGTGGACACCCGGCGCCCGGTGACGGACGCGAACCCGTACCCGTACCACCTGTTCTGGCAGCGGACCGAGCGGGGCGGGACGCCGTACCTGGTCGGCGGGACGCGGATCGACGGCGGCGGGCCGGCCGGCTACATGTTCAAGTCGCTGGCGGCGGAGAAGGCGGACCTCAACTCGCTGGGGTGGTCGCTGGGGATCGCGACCGGGCTCGCGGTGATCGGCTCGGTGCTGCTCGCGCAGGTGGCGGCCTCGACGGTGCTGCGGCCGGTGCGGCGGCTCGGCGAGGCGGCCCGGCAGCTCGGCGAGGGCAAGCTCGACACCCGGCTGCGGGTCTCCGGCGCGGACGAACTGTCCGACCTGTCGCGGACGTTCAACAGCGCGGCGGAGAACCTGCAGAAGAAGGTGGCGGACATGAGCGCCCGGGAGGAGTCCTCCCGGCGCTTCGTGGCCGACATGTCGCACGAGCTGCGGACCCCGCTGACGGCGCTGACGGCGGTGACGGAGGTGCTGGAGGACGAGCAGGACTCCCTGGACCCGATGATCGCCCCGGCGGTGGCCCTGGTGGTCTCCGAGACCCGGCGGCTGAACGACCTGGTGGAGAACCTGATGGAGGTGACCCGCTTCGACGCGGGCACCGCCCGGCTGGTCCTGGACGACGTGGACATCGCCGACCAGATCACCGCGTGCGTCGACGCGCGGGCCTGGCTGGACGCGGTGGAGCTGGACGCGGAGCGCGGCATCGTGTGCCGGCTCGACCCGCGCCGCCTCGACGTGATCCTGGCGAACCTGATCGGGAACGCGCTGAAGCACGGCGGGTCGCCGGTGCGGGTCTCGGTCCGCACCGAGGAGGGGCCGGACGGCGAGGACCTGGTCATCGCCGTCCGGGACCACGGGCCCGGCATCCCCGAGGAGGTGCTGCCGCACGTCTTCGACCGCTTCTACAAGGCGAGCGCGCAGCGGCCGCGCTCGGACGGCTCCGGGCTCGGCCTGTCGATCGCCATGGAGAACGCGCTGATCCACGGCGGGACGATCTCCGCCGCGAACTCGGCGGGCGAGGACGGCGCGGTGGACGGCGCGGTGTTCGTGCTGCGGCTGCCCCGGGACGCGTCGGCGGTCGCCGGCGAGCCGGGCACCCGGTCCCCGCAGGGCGAGGGGGAGGACGCGTGAGGCTGCGTACGGTGGCGGTGGCGGCGCTCGCCTTGCTGACCGCCGGCTGCGGGATCAGGACGACGTCGGTGCCGGTGGACGCGGGCGCGGCCCCGTCGCGGGTGCCGTGCAACGTGCCGGAGGCGCCGTCCCCGGCGCAGGGGGTGCCGGTGCGGGCCTTCCTGGTGTGCGGCTCGCAGCTGGAGCCGGTGGACCGCAGGTCGCCGCAGCCGGAGGACAAGGCGAGCGGTGATCCGGTGCGGACGGCGTCGGCGCTGCTCGCGCAGCTCCTGGCGGAGCCTTCGGAAGCGGAGCGGCAGGCCGGTTTCACCACGGCGGTACGGGCTCCGCTGAAGGTGGCGGGCGGCCGGGCCGGCGATCCGGCGGGCACGCTGCGGCTGAGCCGGCAGCCGGAGGACCTGGCCCCGGCGGCGCTGTCGCAGCTGGTGTGCACCTTCGCGGAGAGCTCGGCGGGGGCGGGCGGGCACACGGTGCTGCTCGCGGGCCCGGGGGCGTACCCGCCGAAGCGGTACCGCTGCACGACGGAGCTGCGGGAGCGGCCGGAGTCGGCCCCGCCGACGGCCCCGGTGCCGTCCGCCGCGGCGACGCCGGAGGGCTGAACCGGAACCGTTCCCGGCGCGGTCCGCGTCTTGGGGGGCGTGCAGCGTCAAGGTTCGGGCGGGAACGCCGCCGTGGTCGTCCGCGTGACCGGGTTCGTGCTCCTGGTCGCGCATCTGCTGCTCGTCGCCTGGTTCGGCCTGCTGCCACGCGACGTCGCCTGGGTGACCGCGCCGAACACCGTGCCGCTGGCCGGGCTGCGGGCCGAGCTGGCGCTCGGGCCCGCCGAGGCGGCCCGGCAGATCGCCGGAGGGCTGCTGCTGCTCGCCCCGCTCGGGGTGCTGCTGCCGATGTGCGAGGGGCGCCTCGACGTGTCGGGGTGGGGGTCGCTGGCCCGGACGACGGCGGCGGGGGCGCTGGTGTCGCTGGCCCTGGAGCTGTTGCAGACGGCGGTGCCGGGGCAGGTCGTGGACGTGGACTCGGTGTTCCTGAACACGCTCGGGGTGGCGCTGGCGCACCTGCTGGTGGTGCCGGCCGCGCGGGCGCGGCTGCGGCGCCGGCGGGCGTCCCGGCAGGGCCGGGGCCGGGTCGTGATCGGGAACGAGGCGGGTCAGGGTCGTACCCCGAGGATTCCCAGGGTTCCGATCGCCCGGTAGACCGACGTCGCAGGGTGGGGCCGGGCGGCACCATGGAGTCATCGGGAGCCCGAGGGAGCGGTTCCCGGAATCGACGAAGGAGCCCACCATGGCCGCACTTGTCCGCCCCCGCGAAGGCCGGATGATCGGCGGGGTGTGCGCGGCGCTCGCCCGGCGCTTCGGCACCTCCGCCACGACGATGCGCGTGATCACCCTGGGCCTGTGCCTGATCCCCGGCCCGCAGTTCCTGGTCTACCTGGCGCTGTGGCTGCTGCTGCCGAGCGAGTCGCGGACCAAGGCCGCGGCCTGGTAGCGGGCCGGCGTACGGACCGCGTGCCGAAGGGGCGCGGACCCGGGTTCTTCCGGGTGCGCGCCCCTTCGGCGTGGGGGTGCGGGTCAGCCGATCGGCAGACCGCCGGCGCCCAGCGGCAGGCCGCCGAGGAGGCCGCCGAGCGGGGTGGCGCCGAGGGCGCCGGTGGCGGCGTCGGTCGGCAGGTTCTGGGTGGCCTGGCCGGCCGCCGCGGGAAGGGTCTTCACGCCCTGGTCGAGGCCCTGGCCGAGGGCGCCCTGGCCGGCGCCGAGGGCCTCGCCCGCACCGTCGGGGAGCTCGGTGAGGCCGTCGCCCAGGGGGGCGAGCTGGGTCACGGAGCCCAGCGCGTCGGCGCCGTCGAGCGGTGCCGGGAGCGGGGCCGCGGAGGCCGTGCCGGCGGCGGCAGCGGCGAATGCGGCGCCGAGGGCGGCGACACCGAGCTTCTTGGCAGCAGACTGCTTCATCTGAAAATCTTCCTTGGGGCTTGGGGGCTGAGCTTCGGGCCATCACGCGAAGAAATCCCACGCGAAGAAATCCGGAACAGGGGAATCCGGACAGGCAGAGCAGCTCCGCAAACTAACCGCCCCGCTCCGGCTCCGCAATCACCGGAAAGCCGCCGGGTGTCGCACTCCCCCGGCGGCCCCGCGGCCCTCCGTCGGCCTCTTCTCAGCCCTCCTGACCGGAATACGCGCTGGTCGTGGCGGTCTGCCGGAAAAGCCACTCGGACTTCAGTTCGGCATATCCGGGCTTGATCACGTCATTGATCATGGCGAGTCGTTCATCGAAAGGAATGAACGCTGATTTCATCGCATTGACCGTGAACCACTGGAGATCGTCGAGCGTGTAGTCGAAGGCGTCGACCAGGAGCTCGAATTCCCGGCTCATGCTGGTACCGCTCATCAGCCGGTTGTCCGTGTTCACCGTGGCCCGGAAGTGGAGCTTTCGGAGCAGCCCGATGGGGTGCTCCGCGTACGAGGCGGCGGCGCCGGTCTGGAGGTTGGAGGTGGGGCACATCTCCAGCGGGATCCGCTTGTCGCGGACGTACGCGGCGAGCCGGCCGAGCCGCACCGAGCCGTCCCCGGCCACCTCGATGTCGTCGATGATCCGGACCCCGTGGCCGAGGCGGTCGGCGCCGCACCACTGGAGGGCCTGCCAGATGGAGGGCAGGCCGAAGGCCTCGCCGGCGTGGATGGTGAAGTGGTTGTTCTCCCGCTTGAGGTACTCGAAGGCGTCGAGGTGGCGGGTGGGCGGGTAGCCGGCCTCGGCTCCTGCGATGTCGAAGCCGACCACGCCCTCGTCCCGGTACCGGTTGGCCAACTCGGCGATCTCCAGGGCGCGGGCCGCGTGCCGCATGGCGGTGAGCAGGGCGCCGACCCGGATCCGGTGGCCGTTCGCCCGCGCCCGCCGCTCGCCCTCCCGGAAGCCCTCGTTGACCGCCTCGACGACCTCCTCCAGGGTCAGCCCGGCCTCCAGGTGCTGCTCGGGGGCGTACCGCACCTCGGCGTAGACGACGCCGTCCTCGGCGAGGTCGACGGCGCACTCGGCGGCGACCCGGAAGAGCGCCTCGCGGGTCTGCATGACGGCGCAGGTGTGCGCGAAGGTCTCCAGGTAGCGCTCCAGGGAGCCGGAGTCGGCGGCCTCGCGGAACCAGACGCCGAGCTTGTCGGCCTCGGTCTCGGGCAGCTTCGCGTAGCCCTGCTCCCGGGCGAGTTCGATGATCGTGCCGGGGCGCAGTCCGCCGTCGAGGTGGTCGTGGAGCAGCACCTTCGGGGCACGGCGGATCTGGTCCGCGGTGGGGACGTGGGATGTCTGGCTCGTCATTGCCGCACTCTAGCCCCTACGCGCGTAGAACGCGCCCTGTCGGCGCCGGGTCCGCGGCGGGCTTTTCCGGTGCGGGGGTGGGCGCGGCCCGCCTGGGCTCGCGCCACGAGCCCCGCCGCGCACGCCGCCGAACCGCCCCGCCTCCACGCCTTCGTGTCCGCCTTCACCCGCCGGCGGGCGGCACGGACCGTCGACCTCCCCGGCGGCTTCGCGGCCCTCGACGACGCCTACGCGCTGTCGCGCGGCGACAACCACCTCCCGGTCGGCGGGCCCACCGGCCCCGAGGCCCTGCCCGGACGCGCGGACGAACTCCTGGCGCACCTCCCGCACCGGGCGGCGCACGTGCCCGACGGGACGACCGCCGACGCCTGCGCCGCGCCGCCGGCACGAGCGGCGCGGCTTCGTCCCGATCGGGACCGTCCACTGCTTCGAACGCGGGTAGAGGGGACGGGCGTTCGCTCTCCGGACGATACGTAACAGAGACCGCGCGTACGACTGCCGTACACCTCGGCTTCTGAGACTGTTCTGCCATGGCGCAGTACGCACTCGTGGGGACTGCCGACGGCCGGAGACCCCGGCTCGGTCGGCCTGTCGGGGTTTCGCGGTCGGCGACGGCGGTGGGGGGCGTGGTGCTGCTCCTCCCCGACGGCGAGCCGGTGTCGGACCGCCGGGCCTCGGTCCGGGCGCACACGGCCGTGCTGCCGCTGGGACGCGAACTCGCCCGCGCGGGACGGTCGGAGGGGCTGGTCGCCCAGGTGGTCCGCTACCGCGGGCGGGGCTGGAACGGCGCCGACGCGGAGCTCGCGGCGGACGCCTCCTGGGCGGTCGCCGAGGCGGTGCGGCGCTACGGCGACGTCCCGGTCTGCCTGATCGGCCACGGGATGGGCGGCCGGGCGGCGCTGCGGGCCGGCGGGCACCCGGCGGTCGCCGCGGTGCTGGCGCTCGCGCCCTGGCTGCCCGAGGACGACGTGGCCGCCGAGCCCGAGCCCGTGCGGCACCTGGTGGGGCGGCGGGTGCTCCTCGTGCACGGCACCAACGACGCCCGCACCGACCCCGAGCTCTCCTTCCGCTTCGCGGCCCGCGCCAAGAAGGCGAACCGCGAGACCTGCCGCTTCGAGGTGCACACGGACGGGCACGGGCTGCGCCAGTACGCCGACGAGGTGCGGGCGCTGGCCGCCGACTTCGTCCTCGGCGCGCTCTTCGCCCGCCCCGTCGCCCGGCCGCTCACGGACGCCATGGCGGCCCCGCCGCCGATCGGACTCCGGATGCCGCTCGCGGCCGGCTTCGGCACCGGCTCACGCCGGCGCTGACTCCTCCGGCGGCGGCTGGGACCCCTTCGGGAGGAGGTGGCCCCGGCGGCTCAGGAGGAACTTCTTGAAGGCGGCCACCGGGGGCGTGTCCGGGTGGCCGTCCAGCCAGGCCACGCCGATCTCGCGGACCGCGCGCGGCGCGGTGACGGTCAGTTCGACCACTCCGGGGCGGGCCACGGCGGGCGGCGGCAGGAGCGCCACCCCGAGCCCGGCCGCGACCAGGCCGCGCAGGGTCTCGGCCTCCTCGCCCTCGAAGGCGACCCGGGGCGCGAAGCCGGCCTCGGCGCACAGGTCGTCGGTGATGCGGCGGAGCCCGTACCCCGGTTCGAGGGTCACGAAGGTCTCCTCGGCGGCCTCGGCGAGCCGGATGCGGCGGCGGCCGGCGAGCCGGTGGTCGTCGGGGACGACGAGCCGCAGCCGCTGCTCGTCGAGCCGGCGGCCCACCAGGTCGGGGGCGTCCGGCACCGGCGAGGTCAGGCAGAGGTCGAGCTCGCCGGCCCGGAGCCGTTCGATCATCGCCTCGCCGTAGTTCTGGACGAGGGTGAAGCGGACCTTCGGGTGGTCCACCCGGAAGGCGCGGATCAGCGCGGGCACGGTCTCGGAGCCCATGGTGTGCAGGAAGCCGAAGGCGACCCGCCCGGCGGTGGGATCGGCGTCGGCCCGTACGGTGTCGGCGGCCCGCTCGACCTCGGCGAGGGCCCGCTCGGCGGCGGTCAGGAAGCGGCGGCCCGCCGGGGTGAGCGCGACGGTCCGGCCGCGCCGGGCGAAGAGGGCGACGCCGAGGTCCGCCTCCAGCCGGACCATCGCCCGCGACAGCGTCGACTGCGGCACGCCCATCTCGGCCGCCGCCCGGGTCACGTGCTCGTGCCGGGCGACCGCGGCGAAGTACGCGAGCCGCGGCGCGAGCACCGGTCCCATGTCTTCTTCGTTACTGTTCGGTGACAGCCGCGGCTGCGACCTGTACTCATGCGCCATGGGAACGATTACAGCAGTTCCGTGCATTGGACGCATGAAGCGGACCGGCCTACGTTCGGGGCATGCCTTCCGCCAGTACCGAGGCGGGCGCCACCACCCCCGCGTCCGCCGACACCGCAGCCGACACCCGCCTCGCGCCGGGCGCCCCCGGCCACCGCCGGATGAGCCTCGCGCTCTTCGCCGCCGGCCTGGCCGCCTTCGCCCTCCTCTACTCCACCCAGGCCCTCCTCCCTGCGATCTCCGCCGAGTTCGGCGCCACCGCCTCGGCCGCCTCCTGGACCGTCTCCGCCGCGACCGGCGCGCTCGCCCTGTGCGTGCTGCCGCTCAGCGCCCTGTCGGAGCGGTTCGGCCGGCGCACGATGATGACGGCCTCCCTCGCGGTCGCGGTCGGCGTGGCGCTCCTGGTGCCCTTCGCGCCCAGCCTGGAGGTGCTGATCGCGCTGCGGGCGGTGCAGGGCGCGGCCCTGGCCGGACTGCCGGCCTCGGCGATGGCGTACCTGGCCGAGGAGGTGCGGCCCCGGGCGCTGATCGGCGCCATCGGCCTCTTCGTCGCGGGCAACTCGATCGGCGGCATGAGCGGCCGCCTCGTCACCGGCTGGATCGCCCAGCTGTGGGGCTGGCGGGCGGGGCTCGCCGCGGTGGGCCTGACCGCGCTGCTGTGCGCGCTCGCCTTCCGGGCGCTGCTGCCGAAGGCCCGCCACTTCACCCCGGGCACCCTGAACCCGAAGGCGCTCGCCGCCACGGTGAAGGGGCACCTGGCGGACCCGCTGCTGATGCGCCTGTACGGGATCGGCGCGCTGTTCATGACGGTCTTCGGCGCCGTCTACACGGTGATCGGCTACCGGCTCGCCGAGGCCCCGTTCTCGCTGCCGCAGGGCGTGGTCGGCTCGGTCTTCCTCGTCTACCTGGTCGGTACGGTCTCCTCGGCGGCGGCCGGGAAGCTGGTCGGCCGGCTGGGCCGGCGCGGGGCGCTGTACCTGGCGGTCTCCACGACCGCGGCGGGCCTGCTGCTCTCGCTCTCCGACTCCCTGGCGGCGGTCCTGGCGGGCCTGGTCCTCATCACGGCCGGTTTCTTCGCGGGGCACGCGGTGGCGTCCTCCTCGGTGAGCCGGACCGCGAGGACGGGCCGCGCGCAGGCCTCGGCGCTCTACCAGTCCGCCTACTACCTGGGCTCCAGCGCGGGCGGCACGCTCGGCGCGGTCGCCTTCCACGCGGGCGGCTGGGCCGGGACGGTCGGGATCGGCCTGGTGGCGGTGGCCGGCGTCGTCTCGATCACCCTGTACGGGTCGCACAGCGCGCGCGTCGAGGCGCGGCGGATCCGTCCGGCAACGGCCTGAGCACGCCCGGATGACCGTACGGTCACGACCCGCGGGGCCGTGCAACCGTGCCGCTCCCCCGGACGTCCCACATTTCAGGACTCAAGGGGGAGTTGACGATCATGAACGGATTCGCGCACCGGGCGGGGAAGAGAGCCGGCATAGCCGCCGGCCTCACCTCGCTGCTCGTGCCGGCGGCCCTCGCGCTGGGCGCCTCGCCGGCCCAGGCCGCGTCGTGCAACGTGACGACGGGGCCCTACCAGAAGCAGGTCGAGAAGTTCCTCGGCCGCACCGCCGACGGGCGCCAGTCGCTCGGCGACTGCCAGGCGATCCAGGCCTTCCAGCGCAAGCACGGCATCACGCCGGCCATGGGCTACGCGGGCCCGCTGACCTGGCGCACGATGAACACGATGATCCAGCAGAAGGCGGCCGGGACCAACCCGAACAAGGCCGGCAAGTGCCCGACCAACAAGGGCCGGATCGCGTGCGTGGACCTCACCCGCCAGCTCAGCTGGATCCAGGACGGCTCGCGCCTCAAGTACGGCCCGGTGCCGGTGCGCACCGGCAAGGACGGCACCGAGACCCGTACCGGCCTGAAGAAGATCTACTGGCGGAACATCAACCACTGGTCGACGATCTACCACGTGTCGATGCCGTACTCGCAGTTCTTCGACGGCGGGCAGGCCTTCCACTCGACCACCAAGTCCATGTGGAACCCGCCCGGTTCGGGCGGCTGCGTCAACATGCGGTCGGCCGACGCCAAGGCGTACTGGAACCTGCTGCGCAACGGCGACGACGTCTACGTCTACGGCCGGAAGCCGGGAACCTGACCCCGGCTGTCGGTGCGCTGCGGTAGCTTCGCTCTCACCGGTGCCGAACGCCGGCGCCGGTGAGGGGTGAGTGGGGACGCGATGGGCGAGACCGCCGTGGTGACGACCGATGAACTCGACAAGTACCGGCGCGAGCTGACCGGTTACTGCTACCGGATGCTCGGTTCCTCCTTCGAGGCGGAGGACGCGGTGCAGGACACGATGGTGCGGGCCTGGAAGGCCATGGACTCCTTCGAGGGGCGCTCGTCCCTGCGGTCCTGGCTCTACCGGATCGCGACCAACGTCTGCCTCGACGCGCTGAACGCGGGGAACAAGCGGGCCCGGCCCATGGACCTCTCCGGGCCGACGCCCGTCGCGCAGGCGCAGCTCGTCAAGCAGCCGGAGATCACCTGGCTGGAGCCGATCCCGGACGGGCGCGTGCTGCCGACCGCCGGCGACCCGGCGGAGGCGGCGCTGCACCGGGAGACCGTGCGGCTCGCCTTCGTCGCCGCGCTCCAGCACCTGGCGCCCAAGCAGCGGGCGGTGCTGATCCTGCGCGAGGTGCTCGCGTGGAAGGCGAGCGAGGTCGCCGAGCTGCTCGACACCTCGGTCGCCTCGGTGAACAGCGCGCTCCAGCGGGCCCGGGCGACCATCGCCGAGCAGGCCCCGGCCGAGTCGGACGCGGCGAACCCGCTGGACGAGGAGCAGCAGGCGCTCCTGGAGCGGTACGTGGCCGCGTTCGAGGGCTACGACATGAAGGCGCTGACCGCGCTCCTCCACGAGGACGCGACCATGACCATGCCGCCGTACGACCTCTGGCTGCGGGGCCACGACGACATCGTGGGCTGGATGCTGGGCGTCGGCGACGTGTGCCGCGGCTCGAAGCTGGTCCCGACGGTGGCCAACGGCTCGCCGGCCTTCGCGCACTACCACCCGGACCCGGAGGGCGGTTACAGCCCGTGGGCCCTGATCGTCCTGGAGGTGCGGGACGGCAAGGTGGCCGGGATGGACTTCTTCCTGGACACCCCGCGCTGGTTCCCGCTCTTCGACCTGCCGGAGCGGCTGGAGGCGTAGTCCTTCACAGGACCTCGTCGAGGCCGGTGAGGCGGAGCAGGGCCGTGAGGTCGGGCCCCGCTCCGCGGAAGGTCAGCCGGTGGCCCGCGCGGCGGGCCGCCAGGGCGAGCCGGGCCAGGGCGTCGACGGCGGCGAGCCCCTGCGCGCGCGGGTCGACCTCGCACCGCACCTCCCCCGGCGGGGCGGCGGCCAGCTCGGCGCAGAGCCGGGCGACCTCCTCGCGGGTCGGCGCGGCGGGCAGGGTGACGACGAGGGGCTGACTGGTGTCCACGTCCATGGTGACCGGCCCGGGGGCCGGAACTCATCGCGTGAGAAGCTCGTGATCATGACTTCTCACCCTGTCGAACTGGTGATCTTCGACTGCGACGGCGTTCTGGTGGACAGCGAGCGGCTCTACTGCCGGGTGGACCGGGAGGTCTTCGCGGAGCTGGGCGCCGAGTTCACCGAGGCGGAACTGGTCGAGCACCTGGTGGGCTCCCCCATGGAGATCTGGACCGCGCTGGTCGAGGAGCGCCGGGGCCGGCCGCTGGAGCCGGGCTGGATGGAGCCGTACCGGCCGCGCTACGAAGCGGTCCTCGACGCCGAGCTGACGGCGGTGGAGGGCGTCGCGGACGCGCTGGAGGCGCTGCGCGTCCCGTACTGCCTGGCCTCGAACGGCGGGCACGAGGAGATCCGCCGCAACCTGGCCCGCACCGGCCTGCGGGAGCACTTCGCCGACGACCGGATCTTCAGTGCCCGCGACGTCGCCCGCGGCAAGCCCGCCCCGGACCTCTTCCTGCACGCCGCCGCCACCATGGGCGTCCCGCCGGAGCGGTGCGCGGTGGTGGAGGACAGCCCGTACGGCGTCCGCGCGGCCCGCGCCGCCGGCATGCGCGCGTACGGCTACACGGGCGGCCTGACCCCGGCCCACCGCCTGGAGGGCCCCGGCACGGTGGTCTTCGCGGACATGCGCGAGCTGAGGGGGCTGCTGGGCGTCAGCTGACGGGGAACTCGGCGGTGTCGAGGGCGAGGTCGAAGGGGGCGGGGAGATGGATCTTCTCGCCGAACGGGGCGGCGCTCAGGACCCGGTAGACGGAGTCCTTCGGCTCGCCGTAGAGGGTGACGGTGGGGCCGCCGGGGGCATGGCGGTCGACGAGGAGGTAGAGCGGTACGCCGGCTTCCGCGTAGACAGCGGCCTTCGTGATCCGGTCGGTGGTCGCGTTCGACGGAGAGGTGACTTCGACGACCAGTTCCGCCGCCGTGGCTGGGACGAGATGGCCGGGTCCGTCCAGTTCGGCCAACGGAGCCACGAGGAGATCAGGGATGAAGGCGCTCATACGGCTCGGAATCGAGACGGACTGCGTCTGGTAGACGCCCCAGTCCTCGGGGATGACAGCGGTGAGCCGCCGCAGAACCCGGTAGGCGATGCTGTTGTGTCGTGCGGATGGCGTGGGTGCCACGGTGATGATCCCCTCGACGATCTCCACCTTGCAGCCCTCGGGCCAGTCCATCGACTCCCAGCGACGGACCAGGTCCTCCCAGCCGTTGCCCGCGTCGGCGTGGGGCTCGGCAGCGAGTGCGCTCATGGTGTGCTCCTCAATCGGTCGTCACCGATCCCAGCATGCCGAACGGGACCGGTGGGGGTCCACCGGTCCCGTTCGCCCGAAGGTGTCAGCGGCACGTGCCAGGGCCGTTACGCGATGCGGTCCAGGACGATCGGGGTCGGGGTGAAGGCGGTGCCCTCGGGGGCGATGTCCCAGGCGGCGTCCAGGGACGCGAGGGCGTAGTCGAACTTCTCCGGGGTGTCCGTGTGGAGGGTGAGGAGGGGCTGGCCCGCCGTCACCGTGTCACCGGGCTTGGCGTGCAGCTCGACGCCGGCGCCGGCCTGCACCGGGTCCTCCTTGCGGGCGCGGCCGGCGCCGAGGCGCCAGGCGGCGATGCCGATGTCGTACGCGTCGAGGCGGGTGAGGACGCCGGAGGACGGGGCCGTCACGACGTGCCGCTCGCGGGCGACCGGGAGGGCCGCGTCCGGGTCGCCGCCCTGGGCCGCGATCATCCGGCGCCAGACGTCCATCGCGGAGCCGTCCTTGAGGGCCTTCGCCGGGTCGGCGTCCTTGATGCCGGCCGCGGCCAGCATCTCGGCGGCGAGGGCGACCGTCAGGTCGACGACGTCCTGCGGGCCGCCGCCGGCGAGGACCTCGACGGACTCGCGGACCTCCAGGGCGTTGCCGGCCGTCAGGCCGAGCGGGGTCGACATGTCGGTGAGGAGCGCGACCGTCCTCACGCCGCTGTCGGTGCCGAGCGCCACCATGGTGGAGGCCAGCTCGCGGGCGTCCTCGATGGTCTTCATGAAGGCGCCGGTGCCGACCTTGACGTCGAGGACGAGGGAGCCGGTGCCCTCGGCGATCTTCTTCGACATGATCGAGGAGGCGATGAGCGGGATCGCCTCGACGGTGCCGGTGACGTCGCGGAGCGCGTACAGCTTCTTGTCGGCGGGGGCCAGGCCGTCGCCGGCCGCGCAGATGACCGCGCCGGTCGTGTCGAGGACGTGGAGCATCTCCTCGTTGGAGAGCAGCGCGCGCCAGCCGGGGATGGACTCCAGCTTGTCGAGGGTGCCGCCGGTGTGGCCGAGGCCGCGCCCGGAGAGCTGCGGGACGGCCGCGCCGCAGGCGGCGACGAGCGGGGCGAGCGGGAGGGTGATCTTGTCGCCGACGCCGCCGGTGGAGTGCTTGTCGGCGGTGGGGCGGGAGAGGGAGTCGAAGTTCATCCGCTCGCCGCTGGCGATCATCGCCGCCGTCCAGCGGGCGATCTCGTCGCGGTTCATGCCGTTGAGCAGGATCGCCATGGCCAGGGCCGACATCTGCTCGTCGGCGACCTCGCCGCGGGTGTAGGCGTCGATGACCCAGTCGATCTGCTCCGGGCTCAGCTCGCCCTTGTCCCGCTTGGTCCGGATGACGGAGATGACGTCCATGTCGTGGTGCCTCTTTCTACGCGCATAGAGGGGGGAACGGAGGGAGCGGCCCTTCCATGGTGCCGGAAGGGCCGCTCCGAGGTGTTACTTGGCGAGGTGGTCCGGGCCGAAGGCCTGCGGCAGCATCTCGGCCAGGGTCAGGAACCCGGCGGGCGTCTCCAGGACGAGCTCGGGGCCGCCGAACTCGTACAGGAGCTGCCGGCACCGGCCGCACGGGACGAGGGACTCGCCCCGGCCGTCCACGCACACGAAGTGGGTGAGCCGGCCGCCGCCGGTGGCCTGGAGCTGCGAGACCAGGCCGCACTCGGCGCACAGGCCGAGCCCGAAGGAGGCGTTCTCCACGTTGCAGCCGGAGACCGTCCGTCCGTCGTCGACGAGGGCGGCCGCTCCGACCGGGAAGCCGGAGTACGGGGCGTAGGCACGGGCCATCGCCTCGCGCGCCGCGACCCGCAGGGCCTCCCAGTCGGGCCCGCCGGCGGGGGCCGTCACTTGCCCTGGCCCTTCCGGTACGGCAGGCCGTCCGCCTTCGGCATCCTCAGCCGCTGTGCGGACAGGGCCAGCACGAGCAGGGTGGTGACGTACGGGGCGGCGTCGACGAACTGGCTCGGGACCTGGTCGGTGAACGCGTACCAGAGGAAGAAGCCGACCGCGAAGACGGCGGAGATCACGGCGGGCACGTACTTCTTCTTGTACAGCTGCCAGGCGGCGGCCAGCACCAGGAGGATCGCGACGAGCAGCAGCAGCGCGTGGACGTTCTCGGCGCCGCCGCGGATCTTGAGGCTGTCGGTGAAGCCGAAGAGGCCGGCGCCGAGCGCCATGCCGCCCGGCATCCAGTTGCCGAAGATCATCGCGGCGAGACCGATGTAGCCGCGGCCGCCGGTCTGGCCCTCCTGGTAGATGCCGGTGGAGACGATCGCCAGGAACGCGCCGCCGAGGCCGGCGAGGGCGCCGGAGACGACGACCGCGATGTACTTGTACTTGTAGACGTTGACGCCGAGGGACTCGGCGGCGACCGGGTTCTCACCGCAGGAGCGCAGCCGCAGGCCGAACGCCGTGCGCCACAGCACCCACCAGGTGGCCGGGATCAGCAGGATCGCGACGATGGTGAGCAGCGACAGGTTGGTGACCAGGCCGCCGAGGATGCCGGCGAGGTCGGAGATGAGGAACCAGTGCTTCTGCTGGAGGTCCTGGAGCCCGTCGGAGAGCCCCGGGATCGTGATCTGGGTGATCTGGTCGATGCGCGGGGACTGCTTGGAGGAGCCGCCCTCGGCCTCCGCGAACGTGAAGTTCGAGAGGTACATCGTGAAGCCGGCCGCGAGGATGTTGATCGCCACGCCGGAGACGATGTGGTTCACGTTGAACGTCACGGTGATGATCGCGTGCAGCAGGCCGCCGAGGGCGCCGCCGAGGAGACCGAAGAGGACGCCCACCCAGGGGCCCCACTGGTAGCCGGCCCAGGCGCCGAACCAGGTGCCCAGGATCAGCATGCCTTCGAGACCGATGTTGACCACGCCCGCGCGCTCGGCCCACAGGCCGCCGAGGCCGGCCATGCCGATCGGGACGGCGAGCTGGAGCGCGCCGGACACCTGGCCGACGGAGGTCAGGTCGTCGGCGCCGGAGACGACGCGGACGAGGGAGAAGAGGACGAGGCCGGCCGCGACGATCAGCAGGATCCAGGGCCAGGTGAGCTTGCGGCGCCCGGGCTTCTGGGGAGCGGCGCTCGGCTTGGCGACGGTTCCGGTGCTCATGCCGAGACCTCCTTGTCGGTCTTGATGGCGCCGCCGGCGGCCAGCTCCTCGCCGACCTTCTGCTGCTGACGACGGAGGCCGTAACGGCGGACGAGTTCGTAGGAGACGACCACGGCGATCACGATGATGCCCTGCATGATCTGCGTGATCTCCTTCGGGTAGCCCTCGACGTCGAGCGACGAGGACGCCTTGTCGAGGAACGCGAAGAGCAGCGCGGCGAAGAGGATGCCGACCGGGTTGTTGCGGCCGAGCAGCGCGATCGTGATGGCGGTGAAGCCGACGCCGACCGGGAACGACAGGCTGTACGTGTGGGTGTCGCCGAGCAGCGTGGGCATGCCGGAGAGGCCCGCGAGACCACCGGAGATGAGCATCGAGGTGAGGATCATCTTCTTGGCGTCGACGCCGCTGGCCTGGGCCGCGGACTCGCTCTCGCCGGTGGCGCGCAGGTCGAAGCCGAAGCGGGTGCGGTTGAGGACGAACCAGTAGACGACCCCGAGGGCGAGGGCGACGAAGGTGAAGCCGTAGATCTCGCCGTTGCCCTGGCCCATGTCGATGCCGGGGAACCAGCCGGACTCGGCGATCTTGCCGGTCGTGAGGTCGTTGGAGCCCTCGGGCTGGACGCCGAGGTTCTTCGGCAGGATCAGCCAGGCGATCAGGGAGGTCGCGATGGCGTTGAGCATGATCGTCGAGACGACCTCGGAGACGCCCCGGGTGGTCTTGAGGATGCCGGCGATGCCGGCCCAGAAGGCACCGGTGAGCATCGCGACGACCACGATCAGCAGGATGTGCAGCGGACCGGGCAGCTCGATCGAGGCGCCGACGACGGCGGAGAGCATCGCGGCGAGGCGGTACTGGCCGTCGACGCCGATGTTGAAGAGGTTCATCCGGAAGCCGATGGCGACGGCCAGGGCTGCCAGGTAGTAGATCCCCGTCTGGTTGACGATCAGGACCTGGATGTCCGAGTACCCGGCGTTCTCGATCATCAGCTGGATCGGCTCGATCGGGTCGAGGCCCGTCGCGAGCAGCACCAGCATGGTGAGCACGAACGAGGAGACCAGCGCGAGCACCGGGCCGGCGGCCCCGATGATCAGCTTGTCCTTGTCGAATTTCATCATCGGGCGTCACCGTCTTCGGACTGCTCGGTGCCTTCGAGGTGGCCGGTGGCCGCGCCGGTCATGGCGGAGCCCAGCTGCTCGGGCGTGATGGTGGCGGGGTCCGCGTCCGCGACGAGCTTGCCGCGGTACATGACCCGGAGGGTGTCGGAGAGGCCGATCAGCTCGTCGAGGTCGGCGGAGATCAGCAGCACCGCCAGGCCCTCGCGGCGGGCGTCGCGGATCGCGTCCCAGATCTGCGCCTGGGCGCCGACGTCCACACCGCGGGTGGGGTGGGCGGCGATCAGGAACTTGGGGTCGTGGCTCATCTCGCGGCCGACGATCAGCTTCTGCTGGTTGCCGCCGGAGAGGGAGGCCGCGGTCACGTCGATGCCCGGGGTGCGGACGTCGTACTCGCGGACGATCCGCTCGGTGTCCTGGCGGGCCGCCTTCGGGTCGAGGATGCCGCGCTTGGAGTTGGGCGCCTCGGTGACGTGACCGAGGATGCGGTTCTCCCAGAGCGGGGCCTCCAGGAGCAGGCCGTGGCGGTGGCGGTCCTCGGGGATGTAGCCGATGCCGCCCTCGCGGCGCTTGCGCACGGAGACGGAGGTGATGTCCTGGCCGTCGAGGGTGATCACGCCCGCGTCGGGGACGGCCATGCCCATGAGGGCCTCGATGAGCTCGGTCTGGCCGTTGCCCTCGACACCGGCGATGCCGAGGATCTCGCCCTTGTGGATGGTGAGCGAGATGTCGTCGAGGAGCTTGCGGCCCGCGCCGACCTCCTGGAGGGCGACCGTGCCGGACGGGTCCGGCGGGGCGGCGGTGGTCAGCGGCGCGGCGGCCGCGGCACCGGCCTCGGTCAGCGTCAGGCCCTTGACCTCCAGCATCGGCACGTCGGTGACGGTCGACTCGCGGGTCTCCGGGGAGGGCAGCTCGCTGCCGACCATCAGCTCGGCGAGCTGCTTGGTGGTGGCGGTCTTCGGGTCGGCGGTGCCGACGGTGGTGCCGCGCCGGATGACGGTGATGTCGTCGGCGACCTTCAGGACCTCGCCCAGCTTGTGCGAGATGAAGATGACGGTCAGGCCCTCGGCCTTGAGCTCGCGCAGGTTGTCGAAGAGCGCGTCGACCTCCTGCGGGACGAGGACGGCGGTCGGCTCGTCGAGGATGAGGATCTTCGCGCCGCGGTAGAGGACCTTCAGGATCTCGACGCGCTGGCGGTCGGCGACGCCGAGGTCCTCGACGAGGGCGTCGGGACGGACGCCGAGGCCGTACGCGTCGGAGATCTCCTTGATCTTCTTGCGGGCCTTCGCGCCGATGCCGTACAGCTTCTCGCCGCCGAGGACGACGTTCTCCAGGACGGTGAGGTTGTCGGCGAGCATGAAGTGCTGGTGCACCATGCCGATGCCGCGCGCGATGGCGTCGCCGGGGCTGGAGAAGGTGACCTGCTCACCGTCGATGGCGATGGTGCCCTCGTCCGGCTTCTGCATGCCGTAGAGGATCTTCATGAGGGTTGACTTGCCGGCGCCGTTCTCACCGATCAGGGCATGGACGGTGCCCTTGCGGACGGTGATCGCGATGTCCTTGTTGGCGACGACGCCGGGGAAGCGCTTGGTGATGCCGTGGAGTTCCACGGCGGGGGGGCTGGACGCGTTGATGACGCACTCTCCTTGGCCGAAAGGAGTGGGAGCGGAGGGCAGGGCGGGGCGAAGTTATCGTGCCAGTGCGACATCTACACGCGTAGCGCTGCCGAAAAGTGAAAACCCGTACGGGAATGGGCCCGGGGCCCGGCTCCGGTGGGAGTCCCACCGGAGCCGGGCCCGCGGGCGACAGATCGTGAGCCGCGCGCCTTACGGGGCGGTCTTGACCGTGATCTTGCCGTCGACGATGTCCTTCTTCGCCTTGTCCACGGCGGCGATGAGGTCGGTCATGGCCTTGTACTTCGGGTTGGAGTCGGCCAGGCCGACGCCGTCCGTGGCGAGACCGTAGCGGACCTCACCGGTCTGCGGCTTGCCGTCCTTGACCGACTTGATCAGGTTGTAGACCGAGTCGGAGACGTCCTTGGTGACCGAGGTCAGGATCGAGTCCTTGTACGAGGCGAGACCGGCCTGGTTGTACTGGTCGGAGTCGACGCCGATGGACCACTTGCCGGCCTTGGAGGCGGCCTCGATCGCACCGGAGCCGGCGAGACCGGCGGCGGCGTAGATCACGTCGGCGCCCTTGTCGAGCTGGCCCTCCGCGGCGGCCTTGCCCAGGTCGGGCTTGGCGAAGCCGTCGAAGTTCGGCGGCTGGGTCAGGTACTGGGTGAGGACCTTCGCCTTGGGGTTGGTGTCCTTGACGCCCTGGACGTAGCCCGCCTCGAACTTCTTGATCAGCGGGACCTCGACGCCGCCGATGAAGCCGACCGTGCCGGACTTGGACGCCTTGGCGGCGGCGACGCCGGCCAGGTAGGAGCCCTGCTCCTCGTTGAAGACGAGGTTGGCGATGTTCTTGCCGGTCACCGAGGTGTCGTCGATGATGCCGAAGGTCGTGTTCGGGAACTGCTTGGCGACCTTCTCGATGGCCGGGGCGTAGGCGAAGCCGACGCCGATGACCGGGTTGTTGCCGGCGCGGGCCAGCGAGGTGAGGCGCTGGACCTTGTCGGCGTCGCCCTCGCCGGCCGACGGCTCGGCCTCGGCGCCCTTGACGTCGAGCTCGTCCTCGGCCTTCTTCAGGCCCGCGTAGGCGGCGTCGTTGAAGGACTGGTCGCCACGGCCGCCGATGTCGTACGCGATGGCGGCCTTGGCGGCCTTCGAGTCGGAGCCGGAGCCGCCCTCGGAGGAGGACTTGCCGCAGGCGGTGGCGGAAAGCGCGAGCGCCGCGGAGGCGATGCCCACGGTGGTGATCCTGGTGATCCGGCGCAAGAGGAGGGTCCCTTCAAGACTGACCGAAAGCGCCTCTTCCGGCGCTGGCTTTGCGGCGATCGTAACGCGCGTAGATGTCAGTTAAAGACCCGTTCATGAGTCGTTACCGTATCGACGCGTATCCAGGGGTCACAGTACCCCTACACGCTTGGCGATCAAGGCGCAACCCCGTGTCATCAGCCGAGATGAGAGCAGGTGGGGCCTGGTGGCGGACGGACGGGAGCCCCCCGGGACCAGGGTCTCCGGGGGGCTCCCGCGGCGGGTCGCGCGGCGGGCGTCAGCCGGTCTCGACGCCCGCGTCGATCAGCGCGGCGGCGGTGAAGAGCTCCACGGCCGTCTCGATGCACCGCTCGTCCACGTCGAAGTCGCCCGCGTGCAGGTCGCGGACGTGCGGGTCGCCGGGGGTGCGGACGCCGAGCCGGGCCATCGCGCCGGGCACGTGCTCCAGGTACCAGGAGAAGTCCTCGCCGCCGAGGCTCTGCTCGGTGTCCTCGACGGAGTCGTGGCCGCGGCGGGCGGTCATCGCCTCCCGGAGCAGCTCGGTGACCGCCGGGTCGTTGACGACCGGGGGGACGCCGCGGACGTAGTCGACGGTGGACTTGGCCCGGTGCAGCGTGGCGACCTCGTCGATGGCGGCGTGCACCAGGTCCGGGGCGTCGCGCCAGGCGGGCAGGTCGAGGCAGCGGACGGTGCCGGAGAGTTCGGCGTGCTGCGGGATGACGTTGGGCGCGTGTCCGGCCTCGATCCGGCCCCAGGTGACGGAGAGTCCGGAGCGGGCGTCGATCCGGCGGGCGAGCACGGCCGGCACGTCGGTGGCGATCCGGGCGGCGGCGGTCACCAGGTCGGTGGTGAGGTGGGGGCGGGCGGTGTGGCCGCCGGGGCCGTCGAGGGTGATCTCCAGGCGGTCGCAGGCGGAGGTGATGGGGCCGGTGCGCAGCCCGATCCTCCCGGCGTCGACCTTGGGGTCGCAGTGGACGGCGATGATCCGGCCGACGCCGTCGAGGACGCCCGCGGCGACCGCGTCGGCGGCGCCGCCGGGCAGCACCTCCTCGGCGGGCTGGAAGAGCAGCCGCACCGGGCGCGGCAGCCGGCCCTCGCGCGCCATCCCGGCGAGGACCAGGCCGGCGCCGAGGACGGTGGTGGTGTGCACGTCGTGGCCGCAGGCGTGGGCGCGGTTGGGCACGGTGGAGCGGTACGCGACGGTCTTGGCGTCCGGGATGGGCAGCGCGTCGAGGTCGGCGCGGACGGCGAGCATGGGGCGCCCGCCGTCCCAGGTCCCGATGTCACAGATGAGTCCGGTCCCGCCCGGGAGGACGCGCGGCGCGAGGCCGGCCGCCTCCAGGCGGGCCTTGAGCGCGGCGGTGGTGCGGAACTCCTGGTTGCCGAGCTCGGGGTGCATGTGCAAGTCCCGGCGGAAGGCGATCAGTTCGCCCCGGAGGGCGGCGGGAAGCGTTCCGGGGAGGGAGGAGGACGGCGTTCCGGGCAGGGTGACGGATCCGGGCTCACGGGACTTCAACTGGTTCACCCTTTGAAGCGTAGGCCCATCCGGTGATCAACTGCCCGTTGATCACGAAAAGTTCAGCCCGTTAGGGGAAAGAATCTCGGTTTGCCGCGCATGGGACACACTCCGTATGGGTATGGTCACCCGAATTCGAGCCGGTCGACCGCCGATCCGCTGCGCGGGGTGAGCCGGTCCGCCCCCGACGCCGTGCCGGCGACGCCCGCCAGGAAGCCCTGGGCGCGCGGCGAGGCCGTGGCCCTCAGCCACTCGGGCGCGATCTCGCAGACGGCGACCTTGACCCCCGTGCCCGCCAGGGCGAGCGGGAGGGTGTGGACGACGGTGGAGGGGAAGCTGACGACGGTGGCGCCGATCGGGCCGCGCCGGGCGATCAGCTCCAGCGGCAGCTCGGGCCGGACCACCTGGAGGCCGGCCTCGACCGCCACCCGGTGCAGCTTCTCCGGGGTCTCGCGGCGGTGGGCGAAGTAGCGGGTGGCGCCGTGGGCGCGGGCGAGCTGTCCGACCACCCGCAGGTAGTGCTCGGCGTCCACCACCCCGGTCTCGACGAGCGAGGTGCCCACGAGGTCGGCGCCGCCGGTGAGCGCGGGCGGGCCGAAACGGGCCCGGGTCCACGCGTAGGCGTTCTCGGTGACCTCGGTGCCGGGCGGGGCCTGGACGGGCAGCGAGGTGAAGATCTCCACGGTCCGGCCGGGCCCGGGGGCCAGCCGGCGGCGGGCCAGCGAGGTGACCGGGGCGAGGACCAGCTCGCGCGGCCCGAGGTCGCCCTTGCGGTGCCAGCGGACCAGCCGCTCCCCGTCCGCGAGCTGGGCGGCGAACTCCATGGTGGCGGTGCCGTCGTCGACGACCGTGACGTGCCGGGGGCCGAAGAGGGTGAGCAGCAGCTGGACGTAGCGGGAGAACGGGTCGCCGACGATCACGCGCTCGGCGGCGCGCAGCGGCCCGCCCAGCTCCCGCAGCGTCCGCACGAGCGCGCCGCGTCCGGCCCGCGCCTCCTGCCAGTGCACGTCGAACCCCTCGTCCCGGGCGAGCTGGGCCATCCGGCGCAACTGACCGCGCGACATCGGGTCGGTGGGCGAGAGGACGACGACGGTGAGGTCGGGGACGGGAGCGGGGACGGACCCCTCCGGACCCGCCGGACCCTCCGGACCCGTTGGACCCGCCGGGCCCTCCTGACCCGCCGGAGCCGACGGGCCCGCGGCGGCCGGGACGTGACCCCGGCCGCGCGCGTGCGCCCATTCCAGGACGTTCAGGAGCTGGACGGGGCTCTCGACGAACGCCAGGCGGCCGGTCATGCGGAGACGGGCTCCAGGACGCGGCGGAGCTTCTTCATCGGGCCGAGCTCCGACTCGTACACCTTCTTCACGCCGTCGCCGAGCGCGGTCTCGATGGTGCGGATGTCGCGGACGAGGCGCTCCAGGCCCTGCGGCTCGACGGAGGCGGCCTGGTCCGAGCCCCACATGGCGCGGTCGAGGGTGATGTGGCGCTCGACGAAGGTGGCGCCGAGGGCGACGGCGGCGAGGGTGGTCTGGAGGCCGGTCTCGTGGCCGGAGTAGCCGATCGGGACGTTCGGGTACTCCTCCTGGAGCGTCTGGATGACGCGCAGGTTCAGCTCCTCGGCCTTGGCCGGGTAGGTGGAGGTGGCGTGGCAGAGCAGGATGTTGTCGCTGCCCAGGACCTCGACGGCGTGGCGGATCTGCTTCGGCGTCGACATGCCGGTGGAGAGGATGACGGTGCGGCCGGTGGCGCGCAGCTCGCGCAGCAGCTCGTCGTCGGTGAGGGAGGCGGAGGCCACCTTGTGGGCGGGGACGTCGAACTTCTCCAGGAAGGCGACGGCCTCGGTGTCCCACGGGGAGGCGAACCAGTCGATGCCGCGCTTCTTGCAGTGCTCGTCGATCTGGCGGTACTCGTCCTCGCCGAACTCGACGCGGTGGCGGTAGTCGATGTACGTCATCCGGCCCCAGGGGGTGTCGCGCTCGATGTCCCACTGGTCGCGCGGGGTGCAGATCTCCGGGGTGCGCTTCTGGAACTTGACGGCGTCGCAGCCGGCCTCGGCGGCCACGTCGATCAGCTTGAAGGCGTTCTCGAGGTCGCCGTTGTGGTTGATGCCGATCTCGCCGCAGATGTAGACGGGCTGACCCGGGCCGGCGGTCTTCGGGCCGAGGGTGCGCAGACGGGTGCTCATGGTGGTGCTTCCTTTAGCTTTCGAGAGGGGTGGCGGGGGTGTTCAGCTCGGGTCCGAGGAGCCAGGCGGCGATCTCGCGGATGGCTCCGAAGCCGCCCGGGGTGGCGGTGACCGCGCGGGCCGCGGCCCGGACGGAGTCGTGGGCGCTGCTCACCGCGACGGGCCAGCCGACGAGGTGGAAGCAGGGCAGGTCGTTGACGTCGTTGCCGGCGTAGAGGACGCGCGCGGGGTCGATCCCCTCGGCCTCGCACCACTCCTTGAGGGCGAGGTCCTTGCGGTCGATCCCGTGCAGGACGGGGATCTTCAGCTTCCGGGCGCGGGCGGCGACGACGGGGTTCTGTTCGGTGGAGAGGATGAGGACGGGCAGGCCGGCGCGGCGCAGGGCCGCGATGCCGAGGCCGTCGCCGCGGTGGGCGGAGACGAACTCCCGTCCCTCCGCGTCGAGGTGGACCCGGTCGTCGGTCTGGGTGCCGTCGAAGTCGAGGACGACCGCGTCGACGTCGGCGAAGGACGGGGTGACCGGCTCGTCGAGGAGCGGCGCGAGGGCCTTGGCGCGGGCCAGGTCGTGCGGGTCGTCGATCTCCAGGACGCGGGCCGGGTCGGTGACGACGACGGCGGTGCGGCCGAAGAAGCGGTGCCCGTGGGTGCGGAAGCCGGCCGCGTCCATCGCGTAGACGGCGCCGGTCTCCAGGTACTCGGGCTCGCGGTCCTGGCGGCGCGGGCGGTGGGCCTTGTCGTGGTTGACGCCGGTGGCGCCCTCGGCGGTCTCCTTCCACAGGAAGCCGTGCGAGGGGGCCGCGGTGAAGGCGGTGTCGGCGGCGCCGGAGGTGATCCGGGCGACGGCGTCGGCGACCTCGGCGGAGGTGAGGAAGGGGCTGGTGCACTGGACGAGGAGGACCACGTCGGCGGTGCGGCCGCGGTCGGCCTCGAAGGCGTCCAGGGCGTGCAGGACGGCCGACTCGCTGGTGGCGGTGTCGCCGGCGATCGCGGCGGGCCGCCGGACGGCCTCGGCGCCGAAGGAGCGGGCCGCGGCGGCGATGGCCGCGTCGTCGGTGGAGACGACGACGTCGGTGACGCCGGCGGCGCCCAGGCAGGCCCGGACGGCCCGGCCGACCAGCGGGATCCCGGCGACCGGGGCGAGGTTCTTGGCGGGGACGCCCTTGGAGCCGCCCCGGGCGGGGATGACGGCGAGCACGGTCGGGCTCGGCTTCTTCTCGGGCATCACAGTTCTCCCAGGCGTCGGACGACGGGCGCCACGCGCTGGACGCCGTGGCGGTAGGCGCCGCGCGCCGCCTCGCGGACGATCCGGCGCAGCCCGCTGTCGCGGACCGGGGGCGCGGTGACGTCCAGGCGGTGGCGGGCGAGGATCCCCGGCAGGTAGCCGGGGGCCGTCTCCGCGGTGTAGTAGGGGCTGATCGGGGGCAGTCCGGGCAGCGCGAGGAGCTTCGCGACCCGCTCGCGGGCGTCGTCGAAGGCGGAGTCGTAGCCGCCGTCGGAGGCGACGCCCTGCCGGGACAGCCACTCCTCGTCGGGCTCGGGCACCTCGCCCCGGTCGAGCCGGTCGAAGGAGGTGAGGAGGCCGGAGCCGAGGAAGTGGTGGTTGCCGTTGACCTCGCGGACCCCGCAGTCGGTGAGGATCGCGGTGGGGATCCGCCGGTGCAGGGCCTCCAGGGCGGCCGTGGAGGAGACGGTGACCAGCAGGTCGGTGCGGTCCAGGACCTCGCCCATGTGCCCGTACACCAGGCGGAAGTTGGCGGGCGGGTCGAGGTCGCGCACCAGCTTCTGGTACGGGTGCTCCTCCAGGTGCGTGGTGTGCTCGCCGGGCTTGGAGCGGAGCTTGAGGAGGACCTCGCGCTCCGGACGCAGCCGGGCGTGCCGGACCAGGCGCTCCAGGACGTACGCCCGCTCGGCGCGGGTGACCGGGACGGACGGCTGGGCGGCGAACACCAGGGTGTCGCGGCCCTCCTCCGGGCGGTGCGGGGCGCCGCCGAGGAACGGCAGCGCGGCCTCGACGACCGACCCGGCGTCCGCGCCGACCCCTTCGTACACGGCGCGGAACCGGTCCGCGTCGTGCCGGGAGTTGGCGAGGACGACGTCGGCGCCGTGGCGCAGCAGCAGCCCGTCGGCCAGCTTCTCGTAGACGACCCCGACGTAGCCGGTGACGATCACCGGCCGGCGGTCGAGGCCGAGGTCGGCGAGGCCCTGGAGGACCGCGCGGACGGTGCCGCCGACCAGCGCGAGGACCACGACGTCGTACCGCTCGCCGCGCCCCTCCGCGTCCCGCACCTCGCGCAGGAACTCCGCGCCGGTCACCTCGCGCGGGGCGGCCGTGGAGGCCCCCGTCTCGGCGATCTGGCGGGCGGTGGGGGTGGCCCGGCCGCGGAGCACGAACCCGGTCGGTTCGGCGTCCGCGGCGGTGATGCGGCGCGCGGTGAGCGCACCCCATTTCCACCGGGTGTCGGAATCCGCGAGTACGGCGACCCGTACCGCTTCACTGGAACTTGCTGGCACGTCGAGGACGCTAGAAGGGCATTCAGGTCGGCGGCCCAACTGAGCCGCAACAAACGGTGAACAGCACCTCTCCGTGAACTGAAGCGGCCCGGGATTAAGCCGTTGGACGGCCCGAAATCCCCTTGGGTAAAGGCGGTTAATCAGCCCGCCGCTTCGTGTTCACCGAAAATCCCCCGGCCGGTCGGCGGGGCGGCCGGGGCGGCGCCTAGCGTCGGCCGCGTGGTCAAGCTCTCCGTCGTCGTGCCGTTCTTCAACGTGCAGACATACGCCCCCGACACCCTCGCCAGTCTGCGCGCCAACGCCCGCGACGACTTCGAGTTCCTCCTCGTCGACGACTGCTCGTCCGACGACACCCCGGAACTCCTCGAACGGGCCGTGCGCGACCTGCCCGGCGCCCGCCTGATCCGGCACGAGCGGAACGAGGGCCTGGCGACCGCCCGCAACACCGGACTCGACGCGGCCCGGGGCGAGTTCGTCGCCTTCCTCGACGGGGACGACTGGCTCTCCCCCGGCTACTACGGGCGGCTGGTCGCCGCCGCCGAGGGCCTCGGCTGCGACTTCCTGCGCACCGACCACACCTCCGTCACCGGCCGCGCCCGCTCGGTCCGCCGGGTGCCCGTCCCGCGCCGCGGCGAGGTCCTGGACCCGCGCGGGTCGATCCTCCCCGCCCACCGCACCACCTCCGTCGACTACCCCTTCGCCTGGGCCGGGATCTACCACCGCCGGCTCCTCGACCGGGGCCTGCTGCACTTCCCGCACGGACTGCGCACCGCCGAGGACCGGCCGTGGATCTGGCGGCTGCACCGCGAGGCGAAATCCTTCGCGGCGATCGGTGAACTCGGCGTCTTCTACCGGCGCGGAGTGGCGACCTCGCTCACCCAGATCGGCGACGTCCGGCAATTGGATTTCATCCGCGCTTTCGACCAGGTGATCGCGGAGACCGCGCAGGACGAGGACGCGGAGCGCTTTCTCCCGAAAGCCGTCCGCACGTATTGCGCGGTGATCGCCCATCACGTCGGCTCGGTCGAGAAGTTCGAGCCGGAGGTGGCCCGGAAGCTGCGGGCGATGAGCGCGGGCGCGCTGCGCCGCATGCCGCAGCCGGTCCTCGACGAGGCGCTCGACGCGATGGGCGGCGAGCGGGCCGCGGTCCTGCGCAAGCTGCGCCGCCGGCGCCCCGCCCCGCCCCCGCCGGCCCCGCCGGGCGGCCGGGGCCCGGCGGTCGGCACGGACCCGTCGGAGGTGGCGGCATGAGCGAGCGCCGTACGACCCAGATCTTCGCCGCCTCCACCCTGTACGGGGCGGTCACCCTGGCCGCCGCCATAGACAGCGGCTGCTTCGGCTCCGCCGCCCGGCGGATCCTCCTCGTCACCCACAACGCGCCCGTCCCGGAGACCGCCCCGGCCCTCGACGAGGCCGAGGGCTTCGACCGGATCCGCGACCGCTTCGACGAGGTGGTGTCGTGGAACGAGACCATCTCCCCGCTCCACCCCGGCGGCTGGACCCCGCGCGGCCAGGACGTGCCGATGCTCCAGCGCCACCTCCACAAGCTGTGGGGCCTGGGCGACGACCGGATCGAGCTCGTCCTGGAGTCCATCCAGGTCACCCCGGCCCTCGCCATCGCCACCCTCCTGCCGGAGGCGGCGATCACCGTCTACGCGGACGGCCTGATGAGCTACGGGCCGACCCGCAACAAGATCGACCCGCTGATCGGCGGCCGGGCCGCCCGGCTGCTCCACCTCGACCTGGTGCCGGGGCTGCGGCCGCTGCTGCTCGGCGAGTTCGGCGCGGTGCCCGAGACCGTGCCGGCGGACGCCTTCACCAAGGCCGTCGCCGAACTGGCGGGCACCGACGCGCCCGCCGCCGGCGGCGAGGGCCCCGCCCTGCTCCTCGGCCAGTACCTGGCGGCGCTGAACCTGATGACCGCCGCCGAGGAGGAGGAGCTGCACCTGGACATGGTGCGCGGCGCGGTCGCCCGCGGCCACCGGCGCCTGGTCTTCAAGCCGCACCCCACCGCCCCCGACTCCTGGACGGCCTCGCTCACCGAGGAGGCGGCCCGGCTCGGCGCCGAACTGGCCGTGGAGACCCGCCCGGTCCTCGCCGAGGTGCTCTACCGGGAGCTGCGGCCCGCGCTGGTCGTCGGCTGCTTCTCGACGGCGCTGATGACCGCCCGCAGCTTCTACGGCCTGCCGGTCGCCCGGGTCGGCACCCGGGAACTGCTCCAGCGGCTCACCCCGTTCCAGAACAGCAACCGGATCCCGCTGACGGTCGTCGACGCGGTCCTCCCGCCGCTGGTGCCCGGCCCGGACGACGAGGAGCCGGTGACGGACGCCGCCCGCCTCGACGACCTGGTCGCCGCGGTCGGCTTCGCGATGCAGCCGAACATAAGGGCCGACCTGCGGGAGGCGGCCGTACGCCACCTGTCCGGGCCGTACGCCGAGCGCACCCGGCACCACTTCACCCGCCGCCGGCTCACCGTCCTGGACCTGCCGGGCGGCCTGCCGGTCCCCCGGCACCCGAGGGTCCGCCGGCTCGCCCGCCGGGCGCTGCGGCTGCGCAAGGCGCTGCGGAAGTAGCCCCGGAGGACCGGCCCGGGACCCGTGCGGGGGTCCCGGGCCGCGCCCTCACGCCCGGCCGATCGGCTCCTGGATCTCCGTCACCCAGCCGGCCGGGTCCTCCGGGCACTCCAGGTACAGCTCGCGGGCGTAGCCGGCGGAGGCGTACCCGTTGGCGTCGATCCAGGCGGCGAGGGCCTGCGAGGTCGCGAGGACGTCGTCCATCGAACCGTGGTGGACGACGGTCGCCGCCTCCTCGATGCCGGGCAGCACGTGCACGCGCACGCCCTCCGCCCCGGTGCCTTCCGGCACGGTCATGCCGGCGTGTACGACGACCGAGCCGTCGCCCTTCCCGGCGTCCTCGTAGTACGCGATCCCCGGCCCGAAGCCGGTGACCCCGGCGGCCTCCAGCCGGCCGCACAGCTCCTCGTACAGCGGCCCGATGACGGGCGTGATGGCCTCCGGCTCGAAACCGGCGGCGGTCGCGCTCAGCTCCGCGATCCGCACGGCCGGGATCTTCTTGACGACGACGTCCTGCGTGGACATGCGTCCCTCGCTCTCGATGGCTCGGAGCCGCGCACCGACCTGGGCGAGCCTGGCCCGCGCCTCCTCCAGCGCCTTCTCCAGCTCGGCCCGGCGCAGCCGCAGCATCCCCCGCAGCTCCTCCGCGCCGATCTCGTCGTCGAGGATGGCCCCCACCTGTTCCAGGGTGAAGCCGAGGTCCTTGAGCGCGATGACGCGGTTGAGCCGCGCGAGCTGGTCCGCGGTGTAGAACCGGTAGCCGCTGTGCGGGTCGACGCGGGCCGGGCGCAGCAGTCCGATGGCGTCGTAGTGGCGCAGCATCCGGACCGACACCCGCCCGTGCCGGGCGAAGTCTCCGATGGTGAACATGACGCCCCCTACGGAACGGCCTCACACGGTGTGAGGGTCAAGCGCGCTCAGGCGGCGCTGCTGAGGGAGAGCTTCACGGCGAAGCCGAGGAAGAGGGCGCCGGCGGCGGAGGTGGCGCCGGCGGAGAGGCGCTTGCGGCGGCGGAAGGCGGCGGCGAGGCGGGTGCCGCTGAAGATCAGGGTGGTGAGGTAGAGGAAGCTGCCGAGCTGGAGGAGGGTGCCGAGGACCAGGAAGGAGAGCGCCGGGTAGGCGTAGGAGGGGTCCACGAACTGCACGAAGAAGGAGATCAGGAAGAGGATCGCCTTCGGGTTGAAGAGGCTGATGATGAGCGCGCGCCGGTACGGGCGCTCGGTGGAGCCGCCGTCGGCCGCCTCGGTCTCCGCCCCGGCGGGTTCGCGGCGCGACCGCCACATGTCCCGCGCCGCGCGGAGCATCCCGTACGCCATCCAGGCCAGGTAGCCGGCGCCCGCGTACTTGACGATCGTGAAGAGCAGCGGGGTGGTCTGGAGGAGGGAGGCGGCGCCGAGCGCGGCCAGGGTCATCAGGATCGTGTCGCCGGTGAAGACGCCGGCGGCTGCCTTGTACCCGGTCCGGGTGCCCTTGCGGGCGGCGACGGACAGCACGTAGAGCGAGTTCGGCCCGGGCAGGAGGATGATGAGGACGAGCCCGGCGAGGTAGGTCGGCAGATCGGTGACACCCAGCATGAAGCGGAGTGTCGCACACCGGTACGACACTCCGCTTGAAGTTTCAACGGGCGGACGATCAGAAGACGTCGCTGGGCGTGTAGGTGCCCCAGACCTCGCGCAGCGCGTCGCAGACCTCGCCGACGGTGGCGCGGGCCTTGAGGGCGTCCTTCATCGGGTAGAGGACGTTGTCCGTGCCCTCGGCCGCCTTCTTCAGCGCGGCGAGGGCCGCGTCGACGGCCGCCTGGTCGCGCTCGGCGCGCAGCTTCGCGAGACGCTCGGCCTGCTGGGCCTCGATGGCCGGGTCGACGCGCAGCGGCTCGTACGGCTCCTCGACGTCGATCGTGTAGCGGTTGACGCCGACGACGACCCGCTCGCCGGAGTCGGTCTCCTGGGCGATCCGGTACGCCGAGCGCTCGATCTCGCTCTTCTGGAAGCCGCGCTCGATGGCGTTGACCGCGCCGCCCAGCTCCTCCACCTTGGCCATCAGCTCCAGGGCGGCGGCCTCCACGTCGTCGGTCATCTTCTCGACGACGTACGAGCCGGCGAAGGGGTCGACGGTGGCGGTCACGTCCGTCTCGTAGGCGAGGACCTGCTGGGTGCGCAGGGCGAGGCGGGCGGACTTGTCCGTCGGCAGGGCGATGGCCTCGTCGAAGGAGTTGGTGTGCAGCGACTGGGTGCCGCCGAGGACGGCCGCGAGGCCCTGGACGGCGACGCGGACCAGGTTGACCTCGGGCTGCTGGGCGGTGAGCTGCACGCCGGCGGTCTGGGTGTGGAAGCGGAGCATCAGCGACTTGGGGTTCTTGGCGCCGAACTCCTCCTTCATCACCCGCGCCCAGATCCGGCGGGCGGCGCGGAACTTCGCCACCTCCTCCAGGATCGTGGTCCGGGCGACGAAGAAGAACGACAGGCGGGGCGCGAAGTCGTCGACGTCCATGCCGGCCGCGACGGCGGTGCGGACGTACTCGATGCCGTCGGCCAGCGTGAACGCGATCTCCTGCGCGGGCGAGGCCCCCGCCTCCGCCATGTGGTAGCCGGAGATCGAGATCGTGTTCCACTTCGGGATCTCGGCCCTGCAGTACTTGAAGATGTCCGCGATCAGGCGGAGGGAGGGCTTCGGCGGGAAGATGTACGTCCCCCGCGCGATGTACTCCTTGAGCACGTCGTTCTGGATGGTGCCCGTCAGCTTGTCGGCGGGCACGCCCTGCTCCTCGCCGACCAGCTGGTACATCAGCAGCAGCAGGGAGGCGGGGGCGTTGATCGTCATCGACGTGGAGACCTTGTCGAGCGGGATCCCGTCGAACAGCACCCGCATGTCGTCGACCGAGTCGATCGCCACGCCGACCTTGCCGACCTCGCCGTGCGCGATCGCCGCGTCGGAGTCGTGGCCCATCTGGGTGGGCAGGTCGAAGGCGACCGACAGGCCCATCGTGCCGTTGTCGATCAACTGCTTGTACCGGGCGTTCGACTCCACGGCGGTGCCGAACCCGGCGTACTGCCGCATCGTCCAGGGGCGGCCCGTGTACATCGACGGGTACACACCGCGGGTGAAGGGGTACGCACCGGGCTCGCCCAGCTTCTCCGCCGGATCCCAGCCCTCCAGGGCGTCCGGCCCGTACACCGGCTCGATGGGCAGTCCCGACTCCGACTCGCGCGCCATTGTTTGTGCCTCCCGATTGACCTGCTGCCGCTCACTCGGCGGTACCGACCCTCGCGACGGACTGTAGCGGCGGGCGTGCGGCCCGGTGGAGTGCCGCACGCTGGGACCTTCCTCACAGCATGAGCGCTCGTTCGCACAGGTGCGCAACCGCGGGCGGGCGGGAAGCATCCCTATGGGCACAGTTCTTTCCTCGGGGGGCCACCATGAAGCGTTCATCCGCCGTGCGCAGAGCCGTTCTCGCCGCGGTCGCCGTCGCGCTCGTCACCACCGGCTGTACGGACCGGGCGGCCGGGGCGCCGAAGACGCCGAAGGCACCGGTGTCCGCGCCCGCGCCCACGAGCGGCGGCCCGTCCTCCGCCGCCACGCCGGACGCGAAGCCGTCCTCGTCCCCGTCCGCCCCGGCGTCCACGCCCGCGCCCACGCCCACGCCTTCGGCTTCGGCTTCGGCTTCGGGGAAGGTGCTGATGGGCGACGGGGACGAGAACGAGCAGGTGCGGGAGCTCCAGGCGCGGCTGCGGCAGCTCCACCACTTCGACCGGGCGCCGACCGGGTTCTACGGCTCGATCACGGCGAGGGCGGTCTCGGCCTTCCAGAAGAAGCGGGGGCTGCCGGAGACGGGCGCGGTGGACGGGACGACCTGGGACCGGCTGCGCGCGGCGACGAAGAAGCCGACGGCGGACGAGCTGAAGCCGTCCACCACCAACGAGCTGGACGCGCCGGACGCGCGCTGCATGACGGGCCGGGTGCTCTGCATCAGCAAGGAGAGCCGGACCCTGGCCTGGATGATCGACGGCCGGGTGGTCTCGTCGATGGACGTCCGCTTCGGCTCGGAGAACACGCCGACCCGCGAGGGCACCTTCGCGGTCGGCTGGAAGGCCAGGGACTGGACGTCGACGATCTACCACACGCCCATGCCGTACGCGATGTTCTTCAGCGGCGGCCAGGCCGTGCACTACTCGGCGGACTTCGCGGCGCGGGGCTACGGCGGGGCCTCGCACGGCTGCGTCAACGTCCGGGACCGGGCCAAGATCGCGGCCCTCTTCGACCAGGTGAAGGTCGGCGACAAGGTGGTCGTCCACTGGTAGTCCGCCGGCGGCGGACGGAGCGGGGAAGAAGGGGCGCGGGTGGGACCGGGGGAACGTGTCCCACCCGCGCCGGGTGCGCGGAGCCGTAGGTACGGGGGGAACCCCGGCTCTCTGCGCGGCCGATGACCAGTCGGCTCACTCCATACTGCGTCGGCGGGTCGAAAAGTGTCACACCCCCGGCGCGGGGGCTCCCGTCGGGCAGAGCGCGAGGGCCCGGACGGAGCTCCCGGTCCCGCTTCCGGCCCCGGTCTCGCCTCCGGTCCCGGACCCGGTTCCTGGCTCGGTTCCTGGCTCGGTTCCGGCGGCGGCCTCGGCCCGGGGCCGTTCCCCGGACCGGTCTCCGGTCCGGTCCTTGTCGCCGCCGTCGCCCCGGCGGGGCGCCTGGGCGCGCTTGCGGCCGGAGTCGGCGGGGGCGGGGACGGTGCCGTGGACGGTGCCCGGCCCGTTCTCCTCGTCCTCCTTGCCGTCGTCGTCCTTGGTGTCGCCCTTGCCGTCGTCCGCGGTGCCGCCGCCCGGCTGTCCGCCGGTGCCGCTCCCGGAGCCGGCGGGGTCGTCCTGCCCGGTGGAGCCGGCCGGGCCGGTCCCGAGGAGGGCGTCGCAGTAGGCGCGCAGGGTCTCGCCGGAGCGCAGCGCGCCGGAGAGCTGCCGGCGGGCGGTCGCGTCGAGCCGGCCGGCGCGGTACTCGCGGCAGGCCTTGACCCTGCCCTCGTCGCCGCCGGTCCGGCTCGTGGCGGAGGGTTCGGCCGGGCCGCGGCCGGTGCGGTCGCCCGAGGGGGTGGCGCCGGGGCGCGGGGACGCGGTGGAGCCGCCGCCGGACGGGGCGGTCGGGGTGGTGCCGGGGGCGGGCGTGCCGGCGGAGCGGCCGGGGCCGGCGCTCCGGTGGGGGTCCGCGTGGCGTTCCGCGTCGAAGGACGGGCCGGCGGACGGGTCGCGGGGGTCCGGCGACGCGGTCTCGGCGGCGGTGACCGTACGGGAGGGTTCCCGGTCGACCAGTGGGAGCACCCCGGTGCCGGCGGCGACGGCGACGCCGCCGACGGTGACGGCGGCGAACGCGGCGGCCAGCCCGTAGCGCAGGGAGCGGCCCCAGTGGCGGGCGGTGCCGGGGGCGGGTGCGAGCCGTACCCGCCCGAGGTCGGCCGGTACGGCGTCGGGGGCCGCCGCGGCGGAGGCGCGGGCGGCGGTGGCGGTCCGGAAGGCGGCGAGGGCGGCCTCCTCCCCGGCGAGCGGGACGCCGGGGGCGGGGACGGCGGGGACGGCGGGGACGCGGGCGGCGTCGAGGGCTTCGGCGAGGGCGGCGGCCCGGGCGCGGGCCGCCGGGTCGACGGGGTCGACGGGCTCGCCGCGGAGCAGCCGTTCCGCGGCTTCCGGGTCGAGCCACTGGTACCGCTCGTCGGCCATCACATGTCCTTCTGCGTACGGGGACGCCAATGCGTCACACCCCCGGGGGATATGACACCCGGGGCGCGGCCGCGCTGCGGAGGCACTCCGTCCAGGGGCGGAACGCCGTCGGCCGGCTCCTCGCCCGGCTCCGCGCCGGGGGAGGATTCGGCGCCGAGCAGCTCGGCGAGTTTCTTCAGACCGCGGTGGGCGGCGGTGCGGACGGCGCCGGGGCGCTTGCCGAGAGTCTCGGCGGCGGACTTGGCGTCGAGGCCGACGACCACGCGGAGGACGACGGCCTCGGCCTGGTCCTGCGGGAGGCGGGCGATGAGGCGGAGGGTGTGGCCGGTGGCCAGGGCCTCCAGGGCCTCGCCCGCGGTGTCGGAGTCGGCGGGCTTGTCGGTCAGTTCGGTCTCGTCGCCGCCGGAGGCGGGCCGGCGGCCGCGCATCCGGATGTGGTCGAGGGCCCGGTTGCGGGCGATCCGGGCCGCCCAGCCGCGGAAGCGGTCCGCGTCGCCGCTGAAGCGGTCGAGGTCGCGGGCGATCTGGAGCCAGGACTCCGAGGCGACGTCCTCGGCGTCGGCCTCCCCGACCAGTGTGCGCATGTAGCCCAGCAGACGGGGGTGCACGGCGCGGTACACAGTACGGAAGGCGTCCTCGTCCCCGTCCTGCGCAGCGAGCACCGCGGCCGTCAGCTCCGCGTCGTCCCCCAGCACTCCCCAAACCCTGTTCGTCGGTCGCGTTCCGCGCGCGCGTCGGTCACGCCCTTCGCGGCGTCGGGGCCGGTCACCGCCTCCGATTCCGCCTCGCGCTCCAGCACGCTACGTCGATTCCGGGTGTCGCGTCCACGCGGTACGCCCACCTTGTGCAACTTGCAACCTCCGCGCTCCGGGACGGGGAGTGCGGGCGGTGTGACAGAAAGCGCACCCCCGGCGCTGTATGGAGTACGGAGCCGTGCTGCGGCTCCGTGGACGACGACCGGGGCCTCTCCTGTGGGGGGTGGCGGCCCCGGTCGTCTCCCTTTTCCCGGGCCGCGCTCCGCCCGATTTCTCCCATCTTCACGCGATACGACGCATCACTCGAAAGAGTGCGCCCGCGCGACTGTCAACCACCCGTTGACAGTGGAGGGGTGTCAACCTAAGGTTGCCTTATGACGCAGCCCGTGGTTCCGAACGTCAGCATCCGTCTCGACGAACTCATCGAAGCGATCAAGAAGGTCCACCCGAACACGCTGGACCAGCTCTCCGGCGCGGTCATCGCGGCGGACTACCTCGGCGAGGTCGCCGACCACCTCATCGGCCACTTCGTCGACCAGGCCCGCCGCTCCGGCGCCTCCTGGACCGACATCGGCCGCAGCATGGGCGTGACCCGCCAGGCCGCCCAGAAGCGGTTCGTCCCCAAGGACCCCGACGCCGAGAAGATGGACCCGAACGCCGGGTTCAGCCGTTTCACCCCGCGCGCCCGCGGCGTCGTCGTCGCCTCGCAGAACGAGGCGATCGCCGCGCGGAACACGGAGATCGTCCCCGGCCACCTCGCGCTCGGGCTGCTGGCCGAGCCCGAGGGGCTCGCCGTCCTGTGGATCGCCTCCCGGGGCGTCACCGCCGAGCGGCTGCGCGAGGCCGTCACGCCGACGCTGCCGCCGGCCGCCGAGGGGGAGGTGCCGGCGCTCGTCCCGTACGACGCGGCGGCGAAGAAGGTGCTCGAACTGACCTTCCGCGAGGCGCTGCGGCTCGGCCACAACTACGTCGGCACCGAGCACATCCTGCTCGCCCTCCTGGAGCACGAGGACGGCGAGGGCGTGCTGAGCGGCCTCGGCCTGGACAAGGCGACGGCCGAGCGGCAGATCTCCGAACTCGTCGCCTCCGCGACGGTCGAAGCGCCCGCGGCGGCCGAGGCGCGGGAGGCCGAGGCGCGGGAGGGCTGACCCTCAGGCGGTGCGGGCCCGGCGCGAGACGACCGCGCGCAGCACCCGGCCGCCCTCGACGGAGAGCTCGCGGGCCCGGCGCAGTCCGGTCGGGCCCTGGGCGACCGCGTCGAGCACGGCCAGCTGGCGGCGGAGCTCCCCGGCCTGGAGCGGGCCGTCCTCGCCGACGTCGTACAGGCGGTGCACGGCGAGCGCCTGGGCCGAGCACCGCTCGGCCCAGGCGCGCAGGGGCTCCTCGGCCCACTCGGCGGGCATCCCGTCGAGCATCGCGCGCACCAGGGTGACGACCCCGCCGTCCTCGGCGGCCCCGCCACCCGCGCCGTCCAGGTCGACCCGCGCCTTGCCGACCGCCTCGGCCCAGGCGGCGGCGTCCGCGCGGGCGACCGCCGCCCACACCGGGCGCAGCGCCTCGGCACGGTCGGGGACGAGCAGCGGCAGGCACCGGTCCAGACAGGCGAGTCCGGCGGCGGCGAGGCCGCGTCCGTCGGCTCCGCCGATCAGTTCTCCCGGACTCCGACCCGTACTCGACGCCATGGACGCCTCCTCGCCACCCGATGCGGACTCTCTACATCCACTTCTGCGCCGAAGGGCGCTTTCTCGTCACCTGGCGGCCGAAAGCATGCCAGTGGCCTTGGCGTGCTGCATAGAGGTGAGACGCCGGACGAAGAGGATGGCGAGGACGCCGGCGGCGATGGTGAAGAGGTATCCCGCCAGGGACCAGGCCGCGGCGGTGGTCCAGGCGTCCAGCGTCTCGGCCCGGCTGTACATCCGGCTCGCCACCTGGTCCGTCACCGCTCCGGCAACCCAGAAGGCCCACCAGGAGTTGAGCAGGGCCATCTCCCGCGCGCCGTCGGAGGCGTACGGGTCCTGGCGGCTGGCCCGCCAGATGTCCGCGGCGATGGCGCGCGGGATCCACAGGTTGGCGATCGGGATGAACCAGGCGCCGATGGCCCAGCCGGGCGTGCGGCTCTGGATGTCGAGGGCCCAGACGTCGGCGTTCCGCCGGACCCGGTGGAACCAGACGAGGAAGAGGACGATGGTCGCCAGGTAGGCGCCGATGTCGGCGAGCGACAGCGCCACGAGGTTGACGCCCGCGAAGGCGCCCGCCTCGTACGCCTCCTCCGGGTCGGAGAGCGTCCAGAGCTCGACGCCGGCGCCCAGCAGGTCGAGGAAGACGTTGACGCCCAGCAGGGCCGTGACGGCGTGCGCCAGGCCGTTGGGATTGCGCAGCATGAAGGTTCCCCCCAGGAACGTGTGAACGGGATGCCCCTCCCCCAAGGGGCCGGGGCGGAACCTATGCCAGGCGGAACCGCCCCGTCCAGGGAAAATCCCAGCTCAGTCCCGTACCTTCGTCGCCAGCGCGCGGAACTCGGACCAGCTCGGGCCGGGTTCGCGGGGGTCCCACACCTTCTGGGAGAGGGCCGCGAGCGGCAGGCGGATGCCGGCGGCGACCTGGTCCTGGGTCTGGGCGTTCGCGAGGTCGCACCAGACGGCGAACCGGGCGCCGAGGATCTGCGCGTCGTAGCGGGCCGGGACCGGGGTGGTGCCGCGGACGACCAGCGGGGTCCACTGCTCGTAGATGCGGCGGCCGGTCGGGTAGGTGAACTGGTTGGGCTCGCCGAGCACGTAGTAGAGGTACTCGTCGTTCAGGTTCACCAGCCTGCGGCCCTCCCGGAGGTACGGCAGCGGGGGCCTGGCCCCGTACTCCTTGCCCGTCCAGTACTCGACCTCGATGTCCTTCGCCGCGCTCACCACGCCGCCGGCGAAGAAGCCGTCGTTCCACGCCTTGAGGGTCTTGCCGGTGGGGCGGACGGTGGCGGCGCGGTCGTTGAGCCAGTCGGTGGCCAGGTCCTGGACGCGGCCCGAGGGCCCGTACGCCTCCCGCGCCGCCCGCGCGAGCTGCGGGTAGCTGGCCTCGGGGTCCTTCGCCATCAGGGCGACGTACTCGTCGGCGCCCAGGTGCCAGTAGGCGCCGGGGAAGAGCTCCGCGTACTCGCGCAGCAGGTCGTCGACGATCCGGGCGGAGTCCGGGTCGGAGACGTCGACGGCGCCGCGCGGGGTGCGGCCGGTCGCGCTGACCAGCTGGAGGTCCGGGTGGGCGGCGATGACCGCGCCGAGGTGGCCGGGCGAGTCGATCTCGGGGACGACGGTGACGTGCCGGCTCGCGGCGAGCGCGAGGATCCGGCGGACCTCCGCCTTGGTGAGGTGCCGCTCCGAGACGACCTCGGGGTGCGACTCCGACTCGATGCGGAAGCCCTGGTCGTCGGAGAAGTGCAGCCCGAGCTGGTTCAGCTTGAGGTCGCCCATCTCCCGGATGCGGTCCTCCAGCCAGGCGGCCGTGAAGTGCTTGCGGGCGATGTCGACGTTGAGTCCGCGCTGCGGCTTGGCGGGCCGGTCGGCGACGGTGCCCTCGGGCATCGTCCCGGCCGACCTGACGGACTGCTTGAGGGTGCGGGTGCCGTAGAAGACGCCGGCCTCGTCGGGGCCGGTGATCCGGACCCGGCCGTCCTTCACGGTGAGCGCGTACGACTCGGGGGCGCCCTTCCCGCCGAGGGCCAGCTCGACGTCGCCGGGGCCGGCGGCGGCCTCGCCGCGGTAGCGCAGGCCCAGCTCCCGGGCGATCAGCCGGCCCTCGTCGGCGAGGCCCGCGCTGTCCGCGCCGAGGACGACGCCGGCCGTGGCGGCGGGCTTCCAGCCGGGGCCGCGGGCCGGCTCGTGGGAGCGGACGGCGGGGACGGTGCGGGGCGCGCTGGAGAGCGGGTACGTCCGGGTGGGCGTCGGGCTCGGCGTGGGGGTGGGGGACGGCTTCGCGGCGGTGGTCGTGGTCGTGGTCCCGGCCGGGGACGAGGGTCCCGGGCCGGCCGGGGAGCCGTTCGAGCAGGCCGCCACGGCGGTCAGGGCCACCGCGGCCGACAGGAGGGCCGGGCCGCGGGGGGAGGGTCGCGGGGAGCGTCGTGGGGAGTACCGCATCACACGGCATCCTCCCGCACCCCGGAGGCACCGGCCAGTCGACCGGCCTCCGGCCGAACGGAATCTTCACGTCCATCGCACGTTCCCAAACTCTCCCTTCCGGGTGAAATTCGCGCACTCGTCGGACACTTCCCCCGTCCCGTGGATAACGTTGCGTCACGTCCACCCCACTCGTCCCGCCGTCCCGGAGCCCACGCTGACCAGCGACACCCACGCCCCCTGCCGCCGGCCGGGACCGGCGGACGCGCCTGCCATACCCGCCCAGAAGGCCTCCGGCGCCCCGCACGGCCTGTCGGTCCTCAACGCGGCGGCCCCCGCCGAGGCGGTGGAGCTGCTGCTCTCCTGCTGCCACAGCCGCCACTGGGCCGAGCGGATCGCCGCGCACCGGCCCTACCCCACGGTGGACGCCCTGCTGGCCGCCGCCGAGGAGGCCGGGTACGACCTGACCGGCCCCGATCTCGACGAGGCGCTGGCCGCCGAGTCCGCCGCGCCGGCCCGCCCCGACGCCCCGCCGGCCGCCCGGACCGCGCTGAGCGCCGCCCACGCCGCGTACGAGAGCCGTTTCGGCCACGCCTTCGTCATCAGCCTCGACGGGGTGCGGCCGGACGAGCGGCTGGACGCCGTCCTGGCCGGAATCCGGTCACGTCTCGGCAACGAACCGGAGGAGGAACGGGCCGTCGCGGCGGACGAACTGCGCCGGCTGGCCCGCTCCCGGCTCGCCCTCGCGCTCGCCCGAGGGCTCACGTTCCACCGCTCGGACCTGTGATTCTCGCCGGAAAGGGCCGTTTTCGCCCCGGACAGTAGCCCGTCCGTGCCTGTTTGATCACACTGGAGGACCCCGCGCGAGCGAACCGACAAGTCGTCGCTACGATGACCGGGGCCGGTGGACCGTACCCGGCCGGGCCAGACCGACAGAGAAGCCGGCCGGGCCCCGATCCCCGCTCCCGGAGGGTTTTTCCGTGCCGGCTGGAACGCTGTACCGCGGCCGGGAAGGAATGTGGTCCTGGGTGGCTCACCGAGTCACCGGCGTCCTCATCTTCTTCTTCCTGTTCGTACACGTGCTGGACACCGCTCTCGTCCGCGTCTCGCCCGAGGCGTACGACGAGGTCGTCGCGACCTACAAGACGCCGATCGTCGCTCTTCTGGAGTACGGCCTGGTCGCCGCCATCCTCTTCCACGCGCTGAACGGTCTCCGTGTCATCGCCGTGGACTTCTGGTCCAAGGGCCCGCGCTACCAGAAGCAGATGCTCTGGACCGTCGTGGGCATCTGGGTCGTGCTGATGGCGGGCTCGCTGTACCCGATCCTCGGCCACGCCGCACGTGAACTGTTCGGGAGCTGACCTCAGACATGTCCGCTGACACGACTTCCGCGATCGGTCCCGTCGAAGGCGCCGCCTACGACGTGGACAACCCCGCCCCGTACATCGAGGCCCCGCGCAAGCGCACGGGCAAGACCCCGCGCGCGACCCGCGGCAACTTCGAGATGGCCGCGTGGCTCTTCATGCGCCTCTCGGGTGTCGTCCTCGTCGTCCTGGTCCTCGGCCACCTGCTGATCCAGCTCTTCCTGGACGGCGGCGTCTCCAAGATCGGCTTCGCCTTCGTGGCCGGCCGCTGGGCGTCCCCGTTCTGGCAGGTCTGGGACCTGCTGATGCTGTGGCTCGCCATGCTGCACGGCGCCAACGGCCTCCGTACCGTCATCAACGACTACGCGGAGCGCCCCAACACGCGCCTGTGGCTCAAGGGCCTGCTGTACACCGCCACGGTGTTCACCATCCTTCTGGGCACGCTGGTGATCTTCACCTTCGACCCGAACATCCGCTAGGCACGGGGCTGAGGTAATCCACGTCATGAAGATCCACAAGTACGACACCGTCATCGTCGGCGCCGGTGGCGCCGGCATGCGCGCCGCCATCGAGGCGACGAAGCGCAGCCGCACCGCCGTGCTGACGAAGCTCTACCCCACCCGCTCCCACACGGGCGCCGCGCAGGGCGGCATGGCCGCCGCGCTGGCCAACGTGGAGGAGGACAACTGGGAGTGGCACACCTTCGACACGGTCAAGGGCGGTGACTACCTGGTCGACCAGGACGCCGCCGAGATCCTGGCGAAGGAGGCCATCGACGCCGTCCTCGACCTGGAGAAGATGGGTCTGCCGTTCAACCGGACCCCGGACGGCACCATCGACCAGCGCCGCTTCGGCGGCCACTCCCGCAACCACGGCGAGGCCCCGGTCCGCCGGTCCTGCTACGCCGCGGACCGCACCGGCCACATGATCCTCCAGACGCTGTACCAGAACTGCGTCAAGGAGGGCGTGGAGTTCTTCAACGAGTTCTACGTCCTGGACCAGCTGATCACCGAGGTCGACGGCGTCAAGAAGTCCGCCGGCGTGGTCGCGTACGAGCTGGCCACCGGCGAGATCCACATCTTCCAGGCGAAGGCGGTCATCTACGCCTCCGGCGGCACCGGCAAGTTCTTCAAGGTGACGTCGAACGCCCACACCCTGACCGGTGACGGCCAGGCCGCCTGCTACCGCCGCGGCCTGCCCCTGGAGGACATGGAGTTCTTCCAGTTCCACCCGACGGGCATCTGGCGCATGGGCATCCTGCTGACGGAGGGCGCCCGCGGTGAGGGCGGCATCCTCCGCAACAAGGACGGCGAGCGCTTCATGGAGAAGTACGCGCCGGTCATGAAGGACCTCGCCTCCCGCGACGTCGTCTCCCGCTCCATCTACACGGAGATCCGCGAGGGCCGCGGCTGCGGTCCCGAGGGCGACCACGTCTACCTGGACCTGACGCACCTCCCGCCGGAGCAGCTGGACGCCAAGCTCCCGGACATCACCGAGTTCGCCCGTACGTACCTCGGCATCGAGCCGTACACGGACCCGATCCCGATCCAGCCCACCGCGCACTACGCCATGGGCGGCATCCCGACCAACGTCGAGGGTGAGGTCCTGGCGGACAACACCACCGTCGTCCCGGGCCTGTACGCGGCCGGCGAGGTCGCCTGCGTGTCGGTGCACGGCGCCAACCGCCTCGGCACCAACTCGCTGCTCGACATCAACGTCTTCGGGCGCCGCGCGGGCATCGCCGCCGCCGAGTACTCCCACAAGCACGACTTCGTCGAGCTGCCGGAGAACCCGGAGTCCCTGGTCGTCGCGCAGATCGAGAACCTGCGCAACTCCACGGGCAACGAGCGGGTCGCCGACCTGCGCCGTGAGCTCCAGGAGACGATGGACGCCAACGTGATGGTGTTCCGCACGGAGCAGACCATCAAGACGGCCGTCGAGAAGATCGCCGAGCTGCGCGAGCGCTACAAGAACGTGTCCATCCAGGACAAGGGCAAGCGCTTCAACACCGACCTCCTGGAGGCCATCGAGCTGGGCAACCTGCTCGAACTGGCCGAGGTCATGGCCGTCTCGGCCCTGGCGCGCAAGGAGTCCCGCGGCGGTCACTACCGCGAGGACTACCCCAACCGCGACGACGTCAACTTCATGCGCCACACGATGGCGTACCGCGAGGTCGGCGAGGACGGCTCCGAGACCGTGCGTCTCGACTACAAGCCGGTCGTCCAGACCCGCTACCAGCCGATGGAGCGTAAGTACTGATGGCTACCCCCGTTCTGGAGAAGGTGGAGAAGGACTCCGCCGCCTCGCCGTACATCACGGTCACCTTCCGGATCCGCCGCTTCAACCCCGAGGTCTCGGACGCGGTGGTCTGGGAGGACTTCCAGGTCGAGATCGACCCGAAGGAGCGCGTGCTCGACGGTCTCCACAAGATCAAGTGGGACATGGACGGCACGCTCACCTTCCGCCGCTCCTGCGCGCACGGCATCTGCGGGTCCGACGCCATGCGGATCAACGGCAAGAACCGCCTCGCCTGCAAGACGCTGATCAAGGACATCAACCCCGAGAAGCCGATCACCGTCGAGCCCATCAAGGGCCTCACGGTGATGAAGGACCTCGTGGTCGACATGGAGCCCTTCTTCCAGGCGTACCGCGACGTCATGCCCTTCCTCGTCACCAAGGGGAACGAGCCGACCCGCGAGCGCCGGCAGTCCGCCGAGGACCGCGAGCGCTTCGACGACACCACCAAGTGCATCCTGTGCGCCGCGTGCACGTCGTCCTGCCCGGTCTTCTGGAACGACGGCCAGTACTTCGGTCCGGCCGCGATCGTCAACGCGCACCGCTTCATCTTCGACTCGCGCGACGAGGCCGGTGAGCAGCGCCTGGAGATCCTGAACGACAAGGACGGCGTGTGGCGCTGCCGCACCACGTTCAACTGCACGGACGCCTGCCCGCGTGGCATCGAGATCACCAAGGCGATCCAGGAGGTGAAGCGCGCGCTCATCACGCGTCGCTTCTGACCTCCGCCGTACGGAAGGAAGGCCCCGTCTCCCGCTGGGAGGCGGGGCCTTCCCGCGTCCGCGGGTACGGGGGGTGTCAGCCGCCGACCAGGGGGACGAGTCTCAGGAAGACGACCTCGGTCTCCGGGCCGACCGTCAGGGTCTCGTCCGGGTCCTCGACCTGGCGGTCGCCGACCAGGACCAGGAAGCCGTTCCGGGCGAAGGCGTCCAGGGCGCGGGCGAGCGCGGCCCCGTGCTCCTCCGGTCCGGTCTCCCGGGCGATCCGGCGGGCCATCAGCTCGCGGAGCGTCAGGCGCTCCTCGGGGACGGCGAGCGGCGCGGAGGCCGTGCGGGCGCCCAGGGTCGTCTCGTCGACGAAGGTGACTGTTCCCATGGACGCCGAGCGTAGGCGGACCCACTGACAGCGGGTCAGCCGTGCCAGGGCGGGACGGCCGGGTCCTCCTCGGCGGCGAGCATGATCCGGCGGAGGAGGTCGTTGAGGGTGGCGCGCTCGGCGGGGGTGAGGACGCCGAGGAGGCGTTCCTCCTCGTGGCCGAGGACGTCCATGGCGCCGAGCCACGTGGTGCGGCCGGTCTCGGTGAGTTCGACGACGACCCGGCGGCGGTCGGTGGTGGAGGGGGTGCGCCGGACGAGGCCGCGCTTCTCCAGGGCGTCGAGGCGGCCGGTGACCGAGGCGGGGGCCAGGTCGAGGTCCTGGGCCAGTTCGGAGGGGGCGGCGGAGCCGCCGCGGCCGGCCAGCTTGTGCAGGGTGTCGAACTCGTGACGTTCGAGGTCGAAGTCGAGGAGCGACTGCTCGCGGACCCGGCGGAGGTGGACGGAGAGCTTCTTCATCCGGGTGACCGCGCCTTCGACGACGGGGTCGAGCTCGGGCAGGACGGGCTGCCAGCGGGCCACGTGCCCGTCGGTCCAGTCCTGGTCCTGGGGGGCTGCGGGGTCCGGCTGGTTCATGGGGTGATCGTACGTGCGCGGGGGCGACGGGGCCCGGGACCGAATATTTCGTTGCCGAATTATTCGATACCGAAATACCCTGCCCGCATGACCGCCACCGCCACCGCTCCCCCGCCCGTCCCCCACCCCCTGCGCACCCGGTCCTTCCGGCTGCTCTTCGCCGGCCGGGTCCTCTCGCTCACCGGGGACGCCGTCATCCCCGCCGCGCTCGCCCTCGCCGTCCTGGAGGCCACCGGCTCCACCGGCGCGCTCGCGCTGGTCCTCGCCTGCGCGATGGTGCCCAAGCTGCTCCTGCTGCCCGTCGGCGGCGTCCTCGCCGACCGGTTCGACGCCCGCTCCATCGCGCTCGCCATGGACCTCGTCCGGTGCGCCGCCCAGCTCCTCGTCGGCCTCCAGCTCCTCGGCGGCAGCCCCACCCTGTGGCTGATCGCCGCCGCCTCGGCCGCCGGCGGGGCGGCCGGGGCCTTCGCCATGCCGACCGGCTCCCCGCTGGTGAAGGGGGCCGTGGCCGCGGAGGTCCTGGCCCGGGCCAACGCGGCCATGGGGATCGCGTACAGCGCCACGCGCGTGGGCGGACCCGCGCTCGCCGGCGCGCTCGTCCTCACCGTCGGCCCCGGCTGGGCCTTCGTGCTCGACGCCGCCACCTTCGCGGTCAGCGCCGCGCTCCTCGCCGTCCTGCGGATCGACCGGGTGCCGCTCCCCCGCCGGTCCTTCGTCGCCGACCTGCGGGAGGGCTGGCGGGAGGTCAGGTCCCGCGACTGGTACTGGACCAGCCTGGTCGCCCACAGCGCCTGGAACGGCGCCGCCGCCGTCCTGATGACCCTCGGGCCCGCGATCGCCGTCGACCGGCTCGGCGGGGCCGGCGCCTGGGTGCTGCTGCTCCAGGTGGGCGCGGTCGGGCTGCTCGCCGGCTCGCTCGTCGCCGACCGGCTGAAGCCCTCCCGGCCCGTCCTCACCGCCAACCTGGCGCTCGCGAGCTACGCGCTGCCGCTGCTGCTGCTCGCCGCCGGGGCGCCCGCCTGGGCCGTCGTCACCGCGTACGGGCTCGCCCAGGCCGGCCTCGGCTTCCTCACCCCCGTCTGGGACACGGTCGTCCAGCGCGCGGTCCCCGAGGGGGTGCTGGCCCGGGTGGTCTCGTACGACTCGCTCCTCTCCTTCGCCGCGATGCCCGTCGGCTACGCGCTGGCGCCGCTCGCCGCCGACGCGTGGGGCCCGGCCGTCCCGCTGACCGCGGCGGCCGTCCTGGTCGGCGGCTGCTGCCTGGCGACGGCGCTGGTGCCGGGGGTGCGCACCGTGCGCTGAGGCGTTGTCAGTGGCGGGTCCTACCGTGGTCGGCATGGTGGGGATCACGGGCCCGGCGAAGGCCATGGGCGAGGCGGTGGGGCGGGCGACGGCCGAAGGGCCGGGCGCGCTGCGGGCGTTGCTGGACGGACTGGAGGGGGCGGAGCTGCGGGAGGCCGCGCTCGCCCTGCACCTGCGCGCCTGCCGCGGGAAGGGCGGGCAGACGGTGGCGGCCGCGCTCGCCGGGCTGGCCCGCCGGGACCTCGGCTGGTCGGCCGACGAGGCGGACCTCCTGCTGTCCCGGATCCTGGGCGGCGAGGCGGGCGTGGCCCCGCACGAACTCCGCGCGGACTTCACCGCCCTGGTGCCGCTCGCGGTGGCGGCCTGCGAGCAGGCGGGGGACTTCTCGCGGTCCCACGTCCGGACCCTGCGCCGGATCGCCGAGGGCCTGCGCGGCTTCTCCCAGGACGGGTTCAGCCTGCTGCGCGACCGGCTGGACGCCCTGCTCGCGCGCGAGACGCGGGTGGACCCCGGCCTGCTGCCCCGTCACGTCCTGGACGGCTTCGACGAGTACGGCCCGAGGATGCGGGCCGCGCACGCGGAGCCGCTCGCGGGGCCCGGGGTCGCCGCGTTCCTGGCGCACTGCGCGCTGCTCGACAAGCCGCGCGCCACCCGGGTCTGGCGCAGGCGCGCGGCGGAGCTGCTGGCCGGTGCCGAGCGGGGCGCGGAGGTGGTGCGGCTGCTCCTGGAGGGGGTCACCGACCAGGCCGCGCACCGGGTGAACGACCCGGACCCGGTCGGGATGGGGATCCCGACGCTGGCGAGCGCCGCCAACACCTCGCTGGTCCGGGGCCTGTCGTGGGCCGCGCTGGAGGTCCGGGAGGAGTGGGTGGTGCCGCTCCTCGGGGCGGTGGCGCTGCACGCGGGGACGGGGCTCGGCGGGTCCGGGGGGATGTGCCGGAGCCAGCCGATCGCCACGGCGGCCGTCGCCGCGCTCGGCGAGTGCCCGGCCGACCGCGCCGAGGCGGCCGTGGCGGAGCTGGCGCGGCTGCCGAAGCGGGTGGTCAACCGGACGGTGGTCAAGGGGATCGCGCGCGCCACGGAGGCGGTCGCCGCGCGGGCCGGGATGACCGCGTCGATGCTGCGGGAGCGGGCCGTGCCGGCGCTCAAGCTCGACGGGCGCGGGGTCCGCGAGGCGGCGCTGGGGGCGTACGCGGCGGAGCTGGCGGTGCGGGAGCCGGGCACGGCGCTGCTCTCCTTCAGGGGCCCGGAGGGGAGGCTCCTGAAGACCGCGCCGAAGGAGGTGCGGGAGGCGTGCGCCGAGGAGCTGAAGGAGCTCCGGGCGGGGCTGCGGAAGCTGTCGGCGCTGCTCGCGGAGGAGCGGGGCCGGCTCGAAGGGCACCTCGCGGCGGGCACGACCTGGCCGGCGGAGGACTGGCAGCGGTACTACGCGGACCATCCGGTGACGGGGGCCGTGGCCCGGGCGCTGGTGTGGGAGGCCGGGGACGGCTCCGGGGGCTGGACGGCGGGGCTGCCGGAGCGGTCCGGCGGCGGCTGGGCGCTGGCGGGGGCGGACGGCACCGCGCGGCCGGTCGGGGCGGGCGACCGGCTGCGGCTGTGGCACCCGCTGCGGGCCGGGGACGAGGAGGTCGCCGAGTGGCGGGCGGCGCTGCTCGACCGGGAGGAGCGGCAGCCGTTCAAGCAGGTGTTCCGGGAGGTGTACCCGCTGACGCCGGCCGAGCGGGAGACCGCCTCGTACTCGAACCGCTTCGCGGGGCACGTGCTGCGGTACGGGCAGGCGCGGGCGCTGATGACGGGCCGGGGCTGGGCGGGGAACCACCTGGGGCACTTCTCCGACGGGTACTCCTCCGAGATGGTGAAGGAGCTGCCCGCACCGGGCGAGCTGCCGGCGGCGGAGGGGACGCGGTGGCGGGCCCGGTTCTTCGTGGACCTGGCCGACGAGGGGGGCGCCTCCGGTGACGGGGCCGCCGTGCTCTGCGCGACCGACCAGGTGCGGTTCGAGCGGCGGGCGGCCGCGGCGGGGCCGCGCGGGCCGTGGGAGCAGGCGCCGCTGGAGGAGGTTCCGGCGCTGGTGCTGTCGGAGGCGCTGCGGGACGTGGACCTGTTCGTGGGGGTGGCGTCGGTCGGGGCCGACCCGGACTGGCGGGACCGGGGCGAGGACCGGGCCTACGGCGACTACTGGATGCGCTGGGGCTTCGGCGAGCTGGGCGAGGGGGCGCGGGTGCGGCGGGAGACGCTGGCCCGGCTGCTGCCGCGGACCCGGATCGCGGACCGGGTGGAGCTGACGGACCGGTTCCTGCGGGTGCGGGGGGAGCTGGGCGCGTACCGGATCCACCTGGGCTCGGGGAACGTGCTGAGGGAGCCCTCGGACGCGTACCTGTGCGTGGTGGTGGACCGGAGCCGGGAGGCCGGGCGGGCGGCGGGGAAGGTCTTCCTGCCGTTCGAGGAGGACGGCGGGATGCTGTCGGTGATCCTGTCGAAGGCGTTCCTGCTGGCCGCCGACGACCGGATCACCGACCCGACGATCACCGCCCAGCTGCGGCGGGGGCGCTGAGCCCGGACAGGAAGCCCGTCAGCAGGTCCAGGGTCTCCTCGGGGCGCTCCAGGGCCGGCAGGTGACCGGCCCAGTCGAGCTCGACGCGGCGGGCGGCCGGGAGGAGGGCGGCGGTCTTCTCGCCGATGGCGCGGAAGTCGGGGACGTCGTGGGCGCCGGTGACGACGAGGGCGGGCACGCCGATCGTCCTCAGGTCGTCCTCGGTGACGCCGGTGGGGAGGGGGCCGTGCTCCTCGGGGGCGGCGAGCTGGAGCTCGAAGGCGCGGCGCTGCATGGCGTGGACGAGGGCGCGGGCCCCGGCGCCGGCGTCGGGGCCGAGCCACAGGCCGACGTTGAGGGCGGTGGCGGCCTCGACGTCACCGGCTTCGAGGAGGGCGTCCTCCTGCCCGAAGAAGGCGCGCAGTTCGGGTCCGGCCCGGTGCTCGACGGGGGCGGCGGCGCACAGCAGGGCGAGCGCGGCCGTCCGGCCGGGGTGGCGGACGGCGAACTCCAGGGCGACCTCGCCGCCGAAGGAGGAGCCGACGAGCACGACCCGCTCGACGCCGAGCCGGTCGAGGAGGTCCCGGACGTCGTCGGCGTGGACGTGCGGGGCGTCGACGGGAGTCTCGCCGAAGCCGCGGAGGTCGCAGCGGACGACGTGGTGGCCCGCCTCGGCGAGGCCCTGGAACTGCCCGTCCCACATCCGGCGGTCGCAGACCCCGGAGTGCAGCAGGACGACGGTCAGCGGGCCGGTTCCGGCGGTGTCATGGGAGAGCGTCACCCGCGTGACTCTAGACGCCCCCGACAGGGCGGGCCACACCTTTCCCCGCGGACTTGAACGCGTTCAAGAGGAGGTCTACAGTCATGCCCGCCAGCATTTGAACGCGTTCAAGGGAGCGTGGGGCATGGACCTCACTGTCGTCGCGTACATCGCCTACCTGCTGATCAGCGTGGCCCTCACCATCTGGGTCGCCCGCACCCTCAGCCGCAACGGCAGGATCTTCCTCGCCGACGTGCTGCACGGGAACGAGAAGCTCGCGGACGCCGTCAACCACCTCCTGGTGGTCGGCTTCTACCTCGTCAACTTCGGTTTCGTCGCCCTCTACCTGCGCCAGGACGAGACCGTCCTCGACGCCCGGGAGCTCTTCGAGGCCCTCTCCGTCAAGCTCGGCGTCGTCCTGCTCGTCCTCGGCGTGATGCACCTCGGCAACGTCTACGTCCTCAACAAGATCCGCCGCCGCGGCGCCATGGAGCGCGAACAGGTCCCGCCCGTCGCCCCGCAGGGCTGGACCACCGCCCCCAAGGACGGCCCGTGGGCCCCGCCCGCGCCGCAGGTCTGACCCGGCCATGACGACCCCCGCCGCCACCGCCGCCGCCCCGGCCGCCGGCACGCCCGAGGCCGCCCGCCGGGGCACCCCCGTCGGACGCCTGACCGTGCTGTACGACGCCGACTGCCCGCTCTGCGTGCACCTGCGGCACTGGCTGCTGCGCCAGCGGCAGCTGGTCCCGCTCGACCTCGTCCCGGCCGGCTCGCAGCGGGCCCGGCAGCTCTTCCCGGACCTCGACCACGCCGCCACCCTGCGGGAGATCACCGTGGTCGGGGACCGGGGCCAGGTCTACCGGGCCTCCGCCGCCTGGATCGTCTGCCTCTGGGCGCTGGCCGAGCACCGGCCCAGGGCCCACTGGCTCGCCACCCCCGCCGGACAGCCCTTCGCCCGCGCCGCCGTCCTCGCCGCCGCGAAGTGGCGCGAGGCGCTGAGGAGTTCCCCCGCCGGGGACGGGACCTGCGCGGACGGGCACTGCGGGGTGCCCGGTCCGCCCGACTAGGCTCGGCCCCGTGAAGGACGCGAAGAAGGAAGAGAAGAAGGCCCCGGGCGCCCCGAAGACGCCGGACGCTCCGAAGGCCGCGGACGCCCCGAAGGCCCCGAAGAGCGAGCAGACCCGGACGCTCATCCTGGAGACCGCGCTGCGGCTCTTCCGGGAGCGGGGCTACGACAGGACCACGATGCGGGCGATCGCCCAGGAGGCCGGGGTCTCGGTCGGGAACGCCTACTACTACTTCGCGTCCAAGGAGCACCTGGTCCAGGGCTTCTACGACCGGATCGCCGAGGAGCACCAGGCGGCGGTCGAGCCGGTCCTGACCGGCGGCGAGAAGGAGCTGGTCGCCCGGATCCGGGGCGTCCTGCTCGCCTGGCTCGACATCGCGGAGCCGTACCACGAGTTCGCCGCCCAGTTCTTCAAGAACGCCGCCGACCCCGACAGCCCGCTCTCGCCCTTCTCGCCCGAGTCGGAGGGACCGCGCGAGGCGGCCATCGAGGTCCACCGGCGGGTGATCTCCGGCGCCTCCGTGAAGGTCGACCCCGAGCTCTCCGAGGCGCTGCCGCAGCTGCTGTGGCTCCAGCAGATGGGGCTCGTGCTGTTCTGGGTGTACGACCGCTCGGAGGGCGCCGCCAACAGCCGGCGCCTGGTGGAGCGGCTCGCGCCGGTGACCGCGCGGGCCATCTCGCTCTCCCGCTTCCGGATCCTGCGCCCGCTGGTCAAGGAGACCCACGAGCTCCTCGCCGACTTCATGCCGACGGCGGCCGGAATGGCGGCCTCGGGACGGCCCCGCAGGACCGCCCCGTCGAAGGGCTCACCGGGGCCCTCGGCGAACTAGATCCAGGTGAGTTCCCACAGCCGCCAGATGCCGGTGCCGTCGGAGAGGTTCTGCGAGCCGCCGACGGCCTCGGTGGCGAGGACGTAGTCCTTCTTCTGCCAGATCGGGATCAGCGGGACGTCCTCGGCGACCTCGTCCTGGATCGCCTTGAAGTCACGGGTGGTCCGGGAGCGGTCGCTGTACTGCTGGGTGTCGGCGATCAGCTTGTCGACGGTCTTGCTGGAGTAGCCGTTGTCGAGGGTGTTGCCGGTGCCGACGAGCGGGGCGGTGAAGCTGTCCGAGTCGGGGAAGTCGGGGAGCCAGCCGACGGTGTAGGCGTCGTACGCGCCGCTGGTGTAGCCCTTCTGGAAGGCCTGCCAGTCGGCCTCCACCACCTTCACCTTGAAGAGGCCGGTCTCCTCCAGCTGCTTCTTGATCTCGGCGGTCTCGGCCCTGTACGTGGCGTCCTGGCGGTAGCCGAAGGTGAACTCGACCGGCGTCCGCACGCCGGCGTCCTTCAGCAGCTTCTCCGCCTTCTTCGCGTCGGGCTCCGGGTAGCGGTCGTAGAAGGCCGTGCCGTGGCCGACGAAGCCCTGCGGGATCAGCGAGTACAGCGGCTCGACCGTGCCCTTGTAGGCGCCGGTGGTGATGGCCGGCCGGTCGAGGACGGCCGCGACCGCCCGGCGCACCGCCTTCTCCCCCATCGGCGAATCGGGCCGGGTGTTGAAGTTGATGTTGCGGATCTCGGCGCTCTCCGCCTCGGTGAGCCGGGTGCCGTCGTCGGTTTCGAGGTTCTCCACGAAGGCCGGCGGGAGCTGCCGGTGCGTCACCTGGACCGCGCCGGACTTCCAGGCGTTCGCCAGGTCCTCGGACTGCTTGAAGTACTTCACGAGGACCGGGCGGCCGGTGTTCGGCAGCGCGCCCCGGTACTTCGGGTTGGGCTCCAGGAGGGCGCTCTCGCCGGGCTTGTACTCCTTGAGGAGGTACGGGCCGGTGCCGTCGACGGTGTTGTCCTGGCGGAGGGCGTCGGCCGGGTAGCGCTCGCGGTCGACGATCGAGCCGGCGCCGGTGGCCAGCTTCAGCGGGAAGGTGGCGTCCCGGCCGCTGAGGTTGAAGGTGACGGTGCGGCCGTTCGCCGACACGTCCTTCAGGGTGGGGAAGAGCGGGGCGGGACCGACGTCCGCCTTGATCTTCAGCATGCGGTCGAAGGAGTACTTGACGTCCTCGGCCGTCACCTTGCGCCCGCTGGAGAAGGCGAGGTCGTCGCGGAGCGTGCACTGGTACGCGGTGAGCCGGGAGTTCACGAACTTGCAGCTCTCGGCGGCGTCCGGGGTCGGGGAGGTGAAGCCCGGCTTGAAGGTCAGCAGCGACTGGAAGACGTTGCTGTAGATGGCCCAGGAGCCGGCGTCGTAGGCGCCGGCCGGGTCGAGCGAGGTGATCTCGTCGGTGGTGCCGACGGGGATCGGGTCGGAACGGACCTCGTCGGAGGGCAGGAGTTGCCAGCCCCCCACCCCCGCGGCCACCAGTACTCCACAAGTGATGAGGATCCGGAGTCGGACCGTCGACCGCATTGCCGTGCTTCCTTTTTGTCGTGCAAGTACCCCAAGAGCGACGGCCCCCGAAATCGCCGCGACGGCGTCAGCCAACCACACGGCTTTCACATGGGGAAGAGGAAATCTTCACACGGCGTGCATATGTCCGGGAAATGCGAATTTAAGTCGATGAGCAGCACGTATCGACCTCGGCGCAGCGAGTGACAGTCCCCGATTAGGCCTGTTTCGAGGCGAGTTGGACGAGGGTGATGTCAGAGGGCGCGCCGACCCGGACCGGGGGTCCCCAGGCGCCCGCGCCCCGGGAGACGTACAGCTGGGTGTCGCCGTACCGCTCCAGTCCGGCGACGGTCGGGTTGGCGAGGTCGGCGAGGAGGTTGCCGGGCCAGAGCTGGCCGCCGTGGGTGTGGCCGGAGAGCTGGAGGTCGACGCCGTGGGCGACGGCGTCGTCGATGACGACCGGCTGGTGGGCGAGGAGGACGGCGGCGCGGGACCGGTCGCGGTCGCCGAGCGCGCGGCCGAAGTCGGGCCCCTGCCCCTCCCTCTCCCCGGCCACGTCGTCCACGCCGGCGAGGTCGAAGCCGGCGGCGATCTCCAGGCGCTCGTTGCGCAGCGGGCGCATCCCGAGCTCGCGGACGTGGTCGACCCAGGCGTCGGCGCCGGAGAAGTACTCGTGGTTGCCGGTGACGAAGAAGGAGCCGTGCCGGGCGCGCAGCCCCGCGAGGGGTTCGGCGGCGGGCCCGAGGTCCTCCACGCTGCCGTCGACGAGGTCGCCGACGACGGCGATCAGGTCGGGCTGGGTGGCGTTGATCGCGTCGACGATCCGCTGCGAGTGGGCGCGGCCGAGGATCGGCCCCAGGTGGATGTCGGAGACGACGGCGATCCGGTAACCGTGGGCGGCCCGGGGCAGCTTGGCGAGCGGCACGGTGATCCGCTTCACCTTCGGCCCGCGCAGCACGCCGTACGCCCCGTTCGCGACCGTCCCCACCGCGACGGCCGCCGCGGCCCCGCCGACGACCCGCGAGACGAACAGCCGCCGCGAGACCCCGGCGGCGTCCGCCTTCGCCCCGGACGCGGCCCCGGCCCCCGCCCCGGCCTCCGGCGCGGGCTCCGGCGCGGGCGCGGGCTCCGGCTCCGGCATCCGCTCCGGTACGGGAACGGGCGCGGGCGCCGGTACGGCCACCGGCGCGGCGACGGGAGCGGCGGCCGCCCGCCGCGTGAGCCACCGCAGCAGCAGCGGCCGCACGGCCTCGCCCACGGCGAGCGCGAGCACCACGTACAGCAGCAGCGCCAGCCACAGGAACCCCGGCCAGGCCACCGCCTGCTGGAGCGCGAACGGCACCCCGGCCCGCCCGGAGGCCAGCGCGGCGACCGAGAGCAGCGGCAGCACGATCACCGCGACCGTGCCGAGGCGCCGCCCCGGGCCGCCGGGCGCGGTGACGTCCCGGACCAGGCGGCGCCACACGTACCAGTGGACCGCGCCCAACAGCGCGAGCACCACGACCAGGAAGGGCAGGAAGGCCATCACGCCCGGAACCTCTCTCGTATCGGCAGGAGGAACGACGGGAGGCACGCGCAGAGCCCCGGCCGCCGGACCAGGAGGAACGGGACGGATACTGGCAGAGTCGACCCGCTTACCCTTGTGGAAGGGCATCCGTGAAACTCAACCGACCCACGTCCTGGTTCCTGCTCGCGTTCGGCGTCTGGTCCTGGGTGATCTGGATCACCTTCGCCCGCAACCTCTTCAAGGACGCGAGCGGACTCGCCTTCGACGACGCCGGCGACCCGACGGCCTACCTGTGGGTCCACCTCGCCCTGGCGATCACCTCCTTCCTGCTGGGGACGGCGGTCGGCGTGATCGGCCTGAAGGGCGTCCGGGCCGGCACGGCCAAGTAGAGGCCCCCGCGCACGCGGGGGTGACGGCCGGGCAGGCCCGCGTCCGGGTGGAGGAGTGGGGGTGAAACGCCCCGCGGGGTTCGGCTCGGCGGTACGGGGATGTACGTTCTCGATCGTGTCTGCTTCGAACAGGACCGCTGGTGCGGTCGCCGCCGCACTGTTGCTTCCGCTCGCGATCGCCGCCGGGCCCGCTCACGCGGACGAACCGGTCAAGCCGGGGGCCACCACGAAGGCGCCTGCGAAGAAGAAGGACGAGCAGCCGAAGCCGCCGCCGAACATGTCGTCGGTGGGCGGGGTGCTGCTGGGGCAGCCGGGGACCCAGGTGAAGCTGGGGGCCGGGGCGCCGGTGCTGCCGAAGGACCTGTCGGCGCGGTCGTGGATCGTGGCGGACGCGGAGAGCGGCGCGGTGCTGGCCTCGCACAACGCGCACTGGCGGCTCGCGCCCGCCTCGACGCTGAAGATGCTCTTCGCGGACACCCTGCTGCCGAAGTTCCCGGACAAGACGCGGACCCACCTGGTGACCGCGGGGGACCTCGCCGGGGTCGGCGTGGGCTCCAGCCTCGTGGGGATAAAGGAGAAGCAGAGCTACACGGTCCGGGACCTGTGGCTGGGGGTCTTCCTGCGGTCGGGGAACGACGCCGTGCACGTCCTGACCCGGATGAACCAGGGCCTCAACAAGACCGTGACCGAGATGAACGCGCGCGCGGTCGAGCTCCAGGCGCTCGACACGCACGTCAAGTCGCCGGACGGCTACGACGCCCCGGGGCAGGTCTCGTCGGCGTACGACCTGACGCTGATCGCCCGCAGCGGCATGCAGAAGCCGGACTTCCGGGAGTACGCGGCCACCCCGCGCGCGGCCTTCCCCGGCGAGGCGAAGCCCGGCAAGAAGCGCGAGACCTTCGAGATCCAGAACACCAACCGGCTGCTGACCGGCGACTTCGGCATCGCCCCGTACCAGGGCATCGCCGGGGTGAAGAACGGCAACACCACGCACGCGGGCGCCACCTTCACCGGGGTCGCCGAGCGCAACGGGCGGGTGCTGCTCGTCACCGTGATGAACCCCTCGTCGAAGGAGCAGCACGCGGTCTACAAGGAGGCCGCGCGGCTGCTCGACTGGGGGTTCGCGGCGTCCGGGAAGGTGACGCCGGTGGGCGAGCTGGTGCCGCCGAAGAGCGCGCGGCCGGTGGCGCGGCCGTCGGGCGGTACGGAGACGGGCGCGGCGGCGCCGGGCAAGAAGCCGGAGACGGGCAGGCCGGCGGTCGCGGCCGCCGCCGAGAGGAGTTCGGGCGGGATCGGGATCGCGCTCGCCGTCGCGGGCGGGGTGATGGTGCTGCTGGCGGGGGCGGTCTTCCTCGTCAACCGCCGCTGGCCCGCGGTGGGCGGTGCGGGCCTCCGCCGGCGTTCCCGGACGGCCGCCCCGGACCCGGACGTGAATCCGTAGCGGCCGGGCGGGAGGTGTCCTCCGGAGCACCGTCGGCGGAGTCGTCGGCGGACTTGCCGGCGGCCCCGTCGGCGGAGTCGTCGGCGGAGTCCACGGCCGTCCACGCGGAGCAGAACAGCAGGAGTTTCGCGGTGAAGTTGATCCACAGCAGCAGGGCCACCGGCACGCCGAAGGCCCCGTACATCGACTTCGCCGCGACCTCCCGCATGTAGCCGCCGAGCAGCAGCTTCAGGAGTTCGAAGCCGACCGCGCCGATCAGCGCGGCCACCACCAGGCGGCGGCGCGGCGGGTCGACGCCGGGCAGCGGCTTGAGGACGTAGAGCAGGATCAGGAAGTCGGCGGCGACGGCGACGAGCACGGCGGCGGTCTGGAGCAGTACGCCGCCCGCGCCGTCGCGCGGGAGCCCGATCCGGTCGGCGGTCCAGCCGACGGCGGTGGAGCCGAGCCAGGAGGCGGCGAGCGAGCAGAGGGCGACGCCGCCGAGGCCGACCAGGACGACCGCGTCCTTGCCCTTGCGGACCACGGGGTTGCCCTCGTCGGCGTCGTCGTTGCGCCAGACCGCCCGCAGGCAGTCCCGCATCGAGCCGATCCAGCCGATGCCGGTGAAGAGCAGCAGGGCGCCGGCGACGAGGCCGACGGTTCCGGCGTTGTCGACGAGGCCGCCGATGTCGAGCTGGTCGGAGATGCCGGGGACCTGGTCGGAGAGCTTCCGCTCGATCCGGTCGAGCTGGTCGTCGGTGAGCAGCGCGGCGCCGATCGCGGCGGCGACCGTGATGAGCGGGAAGAGGGCGAGGAAGGAGAGGAAGGTGATGGCGGCGGCGAGCCGGCTCCAGTGCACCTCGTCGAGCCGTTCGTAGGAGCGCCAGGCGTGCGTTCTCATCAGCCGGGCGATCCAGGGGCCGATGACGGGGAGCTTGGTCAGCCAGTCCATGTCGTCGAGGATCCCCCGGTCGGGCGCGGGGAGCGGGGACCGACACCGCACGACAGGCCCCACAATGCCGACATAAGGGGCATACGCGGCTATACCTTCGCCCCATGGCTGTCGAACCCCTCCTCCTGGACGACGACGTCGTGTCCCTCACGGGCGCCGGGCGCACCGCGCCCTCGCTCGCGCTGCTCGCCCGGCCCCGCTCGGCCGCCGAGGCCGCCGGGGCGGTCCTCGGCCGGGGACCGCGCGGCGCCGTCGCCCGCGGGCGCGGCCGGTCCTGTGGGGACGCGGCGCAGAACGCGGGCGGGACGGTCCTGGACCTGACCGGTCTCGACCGGATCCGCGGGCTCGACGGGGCGGCCGGCACGGTGGTGTGCGAGGCCGGGGCGGAACTGGGCGCGCTCGCCCGGGTCTTGCTGCCGCTCGGCCTCCGGCCGCGGGCGGGGGCGGGCGGCTGGACGGCCGGCGGGGCGGTCGCCACGGGGTACGGGAACGGCGTCGAGGCGCTCGAACTCCTCGGCGCCGACGGGGAGTCCAGGACCGTCCGGCGCGGCGAACCGCTCTTCGACGCGACCGTCGGCGGGCTCGGCCTCACCGGGGTGGTGCTCTCGGTGACGCTGGCCCTGCGGCCCGTCGAGACGGCGTTCCTGCGGGAGCGGACCGCCCGTTTCCGCGACGCCGACGCGCTGCTCGCCCACTGGACCGGCGGCGGCGCGCCCCCGGAGCCGTACGCGCGGGCCCGGGTCGAGCTGACCGGCCGGGGCCGCGCCGTCCTCACGACCGCCGCCCCGGTCCCGTACGCCGGTCTCCCCCGCGGCCACCGGGCCCGCCGCGCGCCGCTGGCCCTGCCGCCCGCCTTCCCGGCGCCGCTGGGGAGGGGCGGCGGGCTGCGGCCGCTGCCGGGGCTCGTACGCGCGCGCGTGGCGCCCTCGTACGGCTTCGGGCGCGCTCCCTTCGTGCGGTACCGGTGCGCCGTGCCGGAGGGGCGCGAGGAGGCGCTGCGGGGGCTTCTGGCACTGCTCGCGGACCGGCGCTCCCCCGTCCGGGCCGCCCGGCACGCGCGCGTGGAGCGGGTCGGGGCGGCGGGGGCCGGTCCGCTGGCGTTCCCGGTGCGCGGCTGGTGCCTCGGGTTCGACGTGCCGGCGGGCGCGCGGGGGCTGGGACGGTTCCTCGACGTCCTCGACGAGCGGGTGGCGGCGGCCGGCGGGCGGGTCTGCCTCGCCGAGGACGCCCGGCTGCGGCCCGCACTGCTGCCCGTCATGTATCCGCGGCTCGACGCCTTCCGCGCGCTGCGGTCCTCGCTCGATCCCCGGTCCGTGTTCCGCTCGGACCTCTCCCGCCGTCTCGGCCTCTAGGAGTGTTGTCGTGAAGGACGCTTTCGGTGCCCCGCAGTCCCTGCTGCTGCTCGGCGGCACGTCCGCGATCGGGCTGGCCGCCGCGCGCCGGCTGATCGCCCGCCGGACCCGGACGGTGTGGCTGGCCGGCCGGCCCTCCCCCGGGCTGGCGGAGGCGGCCGCGTCGCTGCGCGGGCTCGGGGCCGAGGTGCGGGTGGTGCCGTTCGACGCGCTCGACACCGGCGCGCATCCGGAGCGGCTCGGGGCGGTGTTCGCCGAGGGGGACGTCGACCTGGTGCTGCTGGCCTTCGGGGTCCTCGGCGACCAGGCGCGCGACGAGGCCGATCCGGCCGCCGCGGTGCGGGTCGCGCAGACCAACTACACGGGGGCGGTCTCGGCGGGGCTGGTGTGCGCGGGGGCGCTCCAGGCGCAGGGGCACGGTTCGCTGGTGGTGCTGTCGTCGGTGGCGGGCGAGCGGGGGCGGCGCGCCGACTTCATCTACGGCTCGTCGAAGGCGGGGCTCGACGTGTTCGCGCAGGGGCTGGGGGACGCGCTGCACGGGACGGGGGTGCACGTGATGGTGGTGCGGTCCTGCTCCGTGCGCGCGCCGGGGCGGCCGGAGGCGCCGGCGGCGACCACCCCGGAGGCGGTCGCGGGCGCGATCGAGCTGGGGCTGCGGCGCCGCTCGGAGACGGTGTGGGTGCCGGGGTCGCTGCGGCTCGTGGCGTCGGCGCTGCGGCACGTGCCGCGGCCGCTGCACCGGCGGCTGCCGGTGTGAGCCGTACGGGCTCCGCTCAGGAGGTCGAGCGGACCGGGCTGCCGCCCTGGGCCGGGACGGCGGAGACCGGGCGGCCGCTGCCGAACTCGTAGTCGTACAGCTTGCGCCAGACGCCGTCCGCGCCCTGCTCGTACAGGGCGAAGGAGGAGCAGGTCCAGGCGGCCTCGTAGCCGGCCAGTTCCTCGTAGGCCCGGTCCATGGCGTCCTCGGCGATGCCGTGGGCGACGGTGACGTGCGGGTGGTAGGGGAACTGGAGCTCGCGGACGAGCGGTCCCCCCTCCTCCCGGAGGCGGGCCTGGAGCCGGTCGCAGCCGGTCGCGCCCTCGGCGAGGGTGACGAAGACCACGGGCGAGAGCGGGCGGAAGGTGCCGGTGCCGCTCAGCCGGATCCCGAAGGGGAGCCAGTCGGCGGCGACGCCGGCGAGGTGCGCCTCGATCTCCGGCAGCCGGTCCTGGTCGACCTCGGTCGGCGGGACGAGGGTGACGTGGGTGGGGATGGCGTGCGCGGCGGGGTCGCCGAAGCCCGCGCGCCGCTCCTGGAGCAGGCTGCCGTGAGGCTCCGGGACCGCGATCGAAACGCCGAGCGTTACGGTCCCCACGTCGTTCTCCTCCGTCGTCCGGGTCGGGTCGGTGTGCGGTGGTGCAGCCGCCAGTGTGCGGCCTGCACCACCCTGATGGCCAGGGTCCTCGGACCCCCGTGCCGCGTCAGTGCTTCGCGGGCAGGAAGCCGATCCTGTCGTACGTCTGCGCCAGGGTCTCGGCGGCGACGGCGCGGGCCTTCTCCGCGCCCTTGGCCAGGACCGAGTCCAGCGTCTCCGGGTCGTCCAGGTATTCCTGGGTACGGGCCCGGAAGGGGGTGACGAAGTCCACCATGACCTCGGCGAGGTCGGTCTTGAGGGCGCCGTACATCTTGCCCTCGTAGCTCTTCTCCAGGTCCTCGATGCTGGTGTCCGTGAGGGTGGACATGATCACGAGGAGGTTGGAGACGCCCGCCTTGTTCTCCGGGTCGAAGCGGATCACCGTGTCGGTGTCGGTGACGGCGCTCTTGACCTTCTTGGCGGTGACCTTGGGGTCGTCCAGGAGGTTGATCAGGCCCTTCGGCGTGGACGCCGACTTGCTCATCTTGATCGTCGGGTCCTGGAGGTCGTAGATCTTGCCGGTCTCCTTGACGATGTACGGCGCCGGGACCGTGAAGGTGTCGCCGAAGCGGCCGTTGAAGCGCTCCGCGAGGTCGCGGGTGAGCTCGATGTGCTGGCGCTGGTCCTCGCCGACCGGCACGTGGGCGGCCTGGTAGAGGAGGATGTCCGCGACCTGGAGGATCGGGTAGGTGAAGAGGCCGACCGTGGCGCGGTCGGCGCCCTGCTTGGCGGACTTGTCCTTGAACTGGGTCATGCGGGAGGCCTCGCCGAAGCCGGTGAGGCAGTTCATGACCCAGCCGAGCTGCGCGTGCTCGGGGACGTGGCTCTGGACGAAGAGGGTGCAGCGCTCCGGGTCGAGGCCGGCCGCGAGGAGCTGGGCGGCGGCGAACCGGGTGTTGGCGCGGAGCTCGGCCGGGTCCTGCGGGACCGTGATGGCGTGCAGGTCGACGACCATGTAGAAGGCGTCGTGCGACTCCTGCAGCGCGACGTACTGCCTGATCGCACCGAGGTAGTTGCCGAGGTGGAACGAGCCCGCGGTGGGCTGGATCCCGGAGAGCGCACGAGGACGAGGATCAGAGGCCATGCACATCATTCTCTCAGGTGTGGGAACCGATCCCGGACTGCCGGTGTACCAAGAGTGTGAGGACACGGGAGGGGGGCTCGGCCGTCGTCGACGAGAGCGCCGTGATCGCCCGGGTGCGCGCCGGAGAGCCGGAGGCGTACGCGGAGCTGGTCCGCGCGCACACGGCGGTGGCGCTGCGGGCGGCGGTGGTGTGCGGAGCGGGCGCGGAGGCCGAGGACGTGGTGCAGGCGGCGTTCTTCAAGGCGTACCGCTCGCTGGGGAGTTTCCGGGAGGGGGCGTCCTTCCGGCCGTGGCTGCTGAGCATCGTGGCCAATGAGACGAGGAACACACTGCGTTCGGCGGGCCGGCAGCGGGCGGTGGCGGGGCGGGAGGCGGAGCTGCTCGCGGGCGAGCCGCTGATACCGGAGTCGGCGGACCCGGCGGTGGCGGCGGTGGACGGCGAGCGGCGCCGGCGGTTGTGGGCGGCGCTGGAGGGGCTGCCGGAGGAGCACCGGCGGGTGGTGGTGCACCGCTATCTGCTGGAGCTGGACGAGGCGGAGACGGCCGAGGCGCTGGGGGTGCCCCGGGGGACGGTGAAGTCGCGGCTGAGCCGGGCGCTGAAGCGGCTCGGGGCGGCCCTGGGGACGGCGGAGGGAGCGGAGGGAGGTGAGGGGCGTGCGTGAGGACGAGGGGTCCGGGGGGCTGCCGGAGGAGCTGCGGGAGCTCGGGCGGTCGCTGCGGGTGCCGGACGTGGACGGGGAGTCGATGGCGGAGCGGGTGCTGGCCCAGCTCCTCGCCGAGCACGTGCCGGTGCCGGTGGTGGAGCGGGAGCCGGAGCCGGAGCGGTGGGGGTGGCTGCGGCGGCGGTGGCGGGCGCTGCTCGCGGCGCTGTCCGGGGTGCTGGTGGTGGCGGTGCTGACGCCGCCGGTGCGGGCGGCGGTGGTGGAGTGGCTGGGCGTCGGCGGGGTGACGGTGGAGTACGTGCCGGGGGCGCCGCCGGTGGCTCCGGCGGGGGTTCCGGGGTGTCCGGAGCCGGTGGCGGGGGCGGAGGCGGCCCGGGAGGCCGGGTTCGCGCCGCTGCTACCGGAGGGGGTGGCCGGGGCGGTCACGTCGGTGACGGGGCGGGCGCCGAGGGCGGTGGTGGGCGTCTGCTGGCGGTCGGCGGAGGGGGCGGTGGTCCGGCTGGACGAGTTCCCGGGCGAGCTGGACCCCGGCTTCGTCAAGGAGACACGGGTGCAGCCGGAGCCGGTGGTGCTCGCGGACGGGACGGCGGCGTACTGGTTCGCGGAGCCGCACCGGCTGACGTTCCCGCTCGTCTCGGCCGACGGCCGGTGGAGCCATGAGGCGCGGGCGGCGGGGCCGACGCTGCTGTGGGTGCGGCCGTCGTCCGGTCTGACGCTCCGGCTGGAGGGGATACCGGACCGGACGGAGGCGCTGCGGGTCGCGTCCTCCGTCCGGTAGGCGGTACCGGGGCGGTGCCCGGGGCGGGTGCTAGGCGGGCAGGCCCGGGGCCGGGTGGGCGGCCATCAGGTCGGCGACCTCGGCGCGGACGGTGGCGAGGGCCTCCTCGTCCCCGGCCGCGGCGGCGGTGACGGCGCGGTCGATCCACGCGGCGACCTGGTCCATGTGGTCCGTGGTGAGGCCGCGGGAGGTGAGGGAGGGGGTGCCGATGCGGAGGCCGGAGGGGTCGAAGGGCTTCCGCGGGTCGAAGGGGACGGTGTTGTAGTTGGTGACGATGCCGGCCCGGTCGAGGGCCCGGGCGGCGGTCTTGCCGGGGACCTGCCGGGAGGTGAGGTCCATCAGGATCAGGTGGTTGTCGGTGCCGCCGGAGACCAGGTCGAAGCCGCGGGCGAGGAGGGCGTCGGCGAGGGCCTTGGCGTTGGCGACGACGGCGTGGGCGTAGGTGCGGAAGGAGGGCTGGGCGGCCTCGCGCAGGGCGACGGCGATGGCGGCGGTGGTCTGGTTGTGCGGGCCGCCCTGGAGGCCGGGGAAGACGGCCTTGTCGAGGGCCTTGGCGTGCTCCTCGGTGGACATCAGCATGGCGCCGCGCGGGCCCCGGAGGGTCTTGTGGGTGGTCGTGGAGATCACGTCGACGTGGCCCACCGGGGAGGGGTGGGCGCCGCCGGCCACCAGGCCGGCGATGTGGGCGATGTCGGCGACGAGGACGGCGCCGGCCTCGCGGGCGATCTCGCCGAAGGCGGCGAAGTCGATGGTGCGGGGCAGGGCGGTGCCACCACAGAAGATGATCTTGGGTCGTTCGGCGAGGGCGAGGTCGCGGACCTGGTCGTAGTCGACGCGGCCGGTCTCCGGGCGGACGCCGTACTGGACGCCGCGGAACCAGGAGCCGGTGGCGGAGACGCCCCAGCCGTGGGTGAGGTGACCGCCCATCGGCAGGGCCATGCCCATGACGGTGTCGCCGGGCTTCGCGAAGGCGAGGTAGACGGCGAGGTTGGCCGGGGAGCCGGAGTAGGGCTGGACGTTGGCGTGGTCGACGCCGAAGAGGGCCTTGGCGCGCTCGACCGCGAGGGTCTCGACCTGGTCGACGACCTGCTGGCCCTCGTAGTAGCGGCGGCCGGGGTAGCCCTCGCTGTACTTGTTCTGGAGGACGGTGCCGGAGGCTTCGAGGACGGCGGCGGAGACGTAGTTCTCGCTGGGGATGAGGCGCAGGGTGTCGGCCTGGAGCCGTTCCTCGGCGCCGACGAGGGCGGCGAGCTCGGGATCGGCGGCGGTGAGGGCGGGGTGGCCGGTGGCGCGGGCGGGGTGGCCGGTGGCCTGCTGGAGCGTGGTCACGTCTTCCTCCGGGAGTACGTCGGTACGTCCCGGGGCGGGTGCCGCACGGGACGCGGGGCGGTCCCGTGATGCCCAGGCGAGCGGCACCTCGTGTGGTGGGGCGCGCGCGGCTCCCCCGGGGTCGCTTCCCCGTACGCCAGTCGCCGTGCGTGTTCACAGACTAGCGGGCGCGCCGTCGCCCGAGGTTTCTTCGTCCGGGATGCGAGCGACGATAAGAAGGGGCCACCACACACCCCGGCCGCAGGACGATCGGAGATCCCGTGTCGAGAACGCAAGACGAGATCGCTGCCGCGGACGCGCACAGCGCCCACAACTACCACCCCCTGCCCGTCGTCGTCGCCTCCGCCGAGGGGGCCTGGATGACCGATGTCGAGGGGCGCCGCTTCCTGGACATGCTCGCCGGTTACTCGGCGCTGAACTTCGGGCACGGCAACCGCCGTCTGATCGAGGCGGCGAAGGCCCAGCTGGACCGGGTGACGCTCACCTCGCGGGCCTTCCAGCACGACCGGTTCGCCGAGTTCTGCGCGCGGCTGGCGGAGCTGTGCGGCAAGGAGATGGTGCTGCCGATGAACACCGGGGCGGAGGCGGTCGAGACGGCCGTGAAGACGGCCCGGAAGTGGGGGTACGAGGTGAAGGGCGTGCCGGACGGGCACGCGAAGATCGTGGTGGCGGGGAACAACTTCCACGGCCGGACGACGACGATCGTCTCGTTCTCCACCGACCACGAGGCCCGGGACCACTTCGGGCCGTACACGCCGGGCTTCGAGATCGTGCCGTACGGCGACCTGACGGCCCTCGACGCGGCGGTCACCGAGAACACGGTGGCGGTGCTGCTCGAACCGATCCAGGGCGAGGCCGGGGTGCTGGTCCCGCCGGCCGGATACCTGCGCGGGGTGCGGGAGCTGACGGCCCGGCGGAACGTGCTGTTCATGGCGGACGAGATCCAGTCGGGCCTGGGCCGCACCGGGAGGACCTTCGCCTGCGAGCACGACGGGGTGGTCCCGGACGTGTACATCCTGGGCAAGGCGCTGGGCGGCGGCGTGGTGCCGGTGTCGGCGGTGGTCGCGGACGCGGACGTGCTGGGCGTCTTCCGGCCGGGCGAGCACGGTTCGACCTTCGGCGGGAACCCGCTGGCGTGCGCGGTGGCCCTGGAGGTGATCGCGATGCTGCGGACCGGGGAGTACCAGCAGCGGGCGACGGAGCTCGGCGAGCACCTGCACGCGGAGCTGGGGCTGCTCGTGGGCGGCGGAGCGGTGGAGGCGGTGCGGGGCCGGGGCCTGTGGGCGGGCGTGGACATCGCGCCGGGACGGGGGACGGGGCGGGAGGTCTCGGAGCGGCTGATGGAGCGGGGGGTGCTGGTGAAGGACACCCATGGGGCGACGATCCGGATCGCGCCGCCGCTGGTGATCTCGAAGGAGGACCTCGACTGGGGCCTGAACCACCTCCGAACCGTCCTCACCCCCTGACCCCACCCCCGTCACGGGCTGCGCCCGGCCGCTCCGTCGCGAGCTGCGCCCGCGCCGCTCCGCTGTGGGCTGCGCCCGGCGGGGTTGGTTGCGGTGCCGCCGCGCCGTTTCGTTGTGGGCAGGCGTTCCGCTGGGGCGGAACGGGTGGGCACAACGGAACGGCACCCTTGCGGGTGCCTCCGCGACCGGGCCTGAACCCGCACCACAAGTGCGCCGCGCACCGGGTGCGGGCCCAGGCCCGGAAAGCCTTGGCCCGGCACGGGGCGCCGTCCCTGTGCCCACCCGTCCCGCCCTGCGGGACGCCTGCCCACAGGGACGGGGGTGCAGCCCACACGGGGCGACGGGGCGCGGCCCACGTGGGGAAGCGGGCGCAGCCCGCAGGGGCGGCGGGTGCGGGCTCGCACGGGACGGCCGGGTGCGGGCCCGCGCAGGCGGCGGCGGGTGGGAGCTCGCAGGGCTTGCAGGGGGAAGGCGGGGCGTTGACAGGGGGGTTGGTCTAGGCCAATGTGGCGGGCATGCCGAGACTCCGTCCGCGTCCCGCCGCACGCGCCGCACTCGCCGCCCTCCTCCCCCTCGCCCTCCTCGGGGCCACCGCCCCGCAGGCGGCGGCCGCCTGGCCGGAGCCCGTGCCCGTGGTCTCCCGGGTCGAGACGACGGACCCGGTCGTCTTCGTGACCATCGACGACGGCTGGTTCCACGACCCCGCCGCCGCGCGGCTGCTGCTCGACCGCCGGGTGCCGGCCTCGCTCTTCCTGCTCCCGGGGGCGTACGCGTACGACTCCGGTTACTTCCACCGGCTGCTCGACCAGGGGCCGGCGCGGGTCGAGAACCACACGGTCGGCCACCCGGACCTCACCGCGCTCGACGCGGACGGTCAGAGGGCGGAAGTCTGCGGGGCGCGGGACGCGCACCTCGCCGAGTTCGGCGACGGGCCGCGGCTGCTGCGCCCGCCGTACGGGGCGTACGACGCGGCCACCCGGACCACCGCCCGCGCCTGCGGGGCGAAGGCCGTGGTGACGTGGACGCACGACCTCACCACCTGGGGCGGGTGGACGCCGCCGGCACCGGAGCTGAAGGCCGGCGACATCGTCCTGCTGCACTTCAACGAGACGCTGGAGCAGGACCTGGAGCGGGTGCTGGCCCTCGCCGACGCGGCCGGCCTGAGGCCCGCGCCGCTGCGGGAGTACGTGCCGGAGTGAGCGTCAGAGGATGACGTGCGGGAGGAAGCGGGCGTACTCGTCGGTGATCGGGCCCTCCGACTCCCGGATGCCGAGCCCCGCGGCCTCGTCCCCGACGACCCAGGCGCCGAGCAGCGTGCGGTTGCCGTCGAAGTCGGGCAGCGGGGCCAGGGCCTGGTAGCAGCAGGGCTCGTCGCGGACGACGGGCTCGGCGCCGGCCTCGTGCAGGGTGACGCCGGCGCCCTCCCGGCCGAGCAGCGGCTTGGCCGCCCAGCCGGTGGTGGCGGCCAGTTCGCGCGGTCCGTCGAGGTAGGCGGGCAGCAGGTTCGGGTGGTCCGGGTACAGCTCCCAGAGGATCGCGAGGAGCGCCTTGTTGGAGAGCAGCATCTTCCAGGCGGGCTCGATCCAGCAGGTGGTGCCGGAGCCGCCGCCGTTGTCCAGGGTGGACAGGACGTGCTTGCCGAAGGGGTCGGTGACCAGCCACTCCCACGGGTAGAGCTTGAAGCAGCTGCGGATGAACCGCAGTTTGTCGTCGACGAAGCGGCGGGAGAGCCGGTCCCAGCCGATCCGCTGGACGGAGAGCGCCTCGGTGGCGAGCCCGGCCTGGGCGGCGGTCTCGCGCAGGTACGCGACCGTCATCAGGTCCTCGCCGAGCTCGTCGGCCTCCGAGTGGGCGAAGTGGACGGGGCCGGGCGGCAGCAGCGGCGCCTGCCGCTTCCAGGCGTCGACGAGCCGCTCGTGGAGCGAGTTCCACTGGTCGGCGCCGGGGAACCGCTCCTCCATCCAGAACCACTGCGGGCTCGCCGCCTCCACCAGGGAGGTCGGCGTGTCCGCGTTGTACTCCAGCATCCTCGCCGGGCCCGTGCCGTCGTAGACGAGGTCGAACCGGGCGTAGAGGGAGGGGAGTTCGGCGCGGCGGTGCCAGGACTCGGCCACCCGTTCCGCGACGCGGGGATCGGTGATCCCGAGGTCGGCGAAACGATCCCGCTCGACGATGTGCGCGGCCGCCGCGAGGCACATGGCGTGCAGCTCCTCGACGACCTCCTCCAGCGCCTCCACCTCGGGCAGCGTGAAGGAGTAGTACGCGCTCTCGTCCCAGTAGGGGCGCAGCGAGCCGTCCGGGTAGCGGGTCAGGGGGTAGACGAGCCCCTGCTCCTCGACGGTCTCCTGCCAGCCCGGACGGGGCTCGATGGTGTGCCGTTCCATGGCGCCCGCGCCTCAGCCGCCGGACCGGGAGGACCCGGAGGACGAGCAGCCGAAGCCGCCGGTGTCGACGGCCTTCCGGTCGAAGCTGCCGCCGGTGACGCGCGCGTCGCGGACCTTGCCGCCGTAGTAGTAGGCGCCGCGGGTGGTCGAGCCGTCGTCGTCATCGTCGTCGCCGGTCTCGCACCGGTAGCCCGGAAGTTCCTCCAGCGTCACCGGGTCCGCGCACCGGCGGTCGGGTTCGGCGCCGCAGGCGGTGATCGTCGCCGCGAGCACGCCCATACCGCCGAGCACCACCGTGCTCGACCTGAGCCTCCGCATGTCCCTCGCCCTCCCCTTCGCGCGACCGCGCGCACCTCGTGTGCGCGGGGCACCTCCGCGCGGCCGTTCGTATGACCGCGCGCCTCGCGACCGCACAGTGTAGGCCGCTCGTTTCCGGCCCTCGCACCTAGAGTCGCTTTGTGCTCTTGGGTATGGTTTGCGCGCTCGGTTCGTCCCTGTGCTTCGGTGCGGCCACCGTCTTCCAGGCCGCCGCGGCCCGTTCGGCCGCGCCGGGGACGGGCAGCGGGGTGGACCTCGGGCTGCTGTGGCGGGCGGTGCGGCGGTGGCGGTACGTCACCGGCCTCGCCCTCGACGGCCTCGGCTTCCTCCTGGAGGTCGTGGCCCTGCGGAGGCTCCCCCTGTACGCGGTCGGCGCGGCGCTCGCCGCGAGCCTCGCGGTCACGGCGGCGCTGGCCTCCCGGATGCTCGCGGTCCGGCCGAGCCGGGCCGAGTGGGGCGCGGTCGCGGCGGTCTGCGCGGGGCTCGGCATGCTGGCGCTCGCCTCGGGCCCCGAGGGCCACCGGGCCGGTCCCGCGGCGCTGCCGTGGGCGCTGCTCGGCATCGCGGCCGGGGTGCTGCTGCTCGGCGCGGCGGCCGGGCGGCTCCCGGACCGGCCCCGGGCCCTGGTCCTGGGCCTCGGCTCCGGGATCGGCTTCGGGGTGGTGGAGGTGGCGGTCCGGCTCCTGGACGGGGTGGCGTGGACGGATCCGGCGCTGTGGGCGCTGCTGCTCGGCGGCGGGGCGGCGTTCCTGCTGCTGACCTCGGCGTTCCAGCGCGGCTCGGTGACGGCGGCGACGGCGGGGATGGTCCTGGGCGAGACGCTCGGCCCGGCGGTCGCGGGGGTCGTCTGGCTCGGCGACCGGACCCGCGAGGGCCTCGCCTGGCTCGCCGTCACCGGCTTCGCCGTGGCGGTGGCCGCCGCCCTGGCCCTGGCCCGCTTCGGCGAGGCCCCGGCGGCGGCCCCGGCCGAGGAGGGGGCGGCGGCCGGCCCGCGGTGACGCACCGCGTTCCTCAGCGGTGCCGCTCCCTCAGGTACTGCGCGAAGGTGACCCGGCCGGTGGCGCGGTCCGGGGCCAGGTGGCCGCCGGCCCGGAAGGCGCGGTAGGTCCGGCCGGCCAGCGGGAGCGGCAGCGGACGGCGGGCGCGTCCCGTGGCGGCCAGGTAGGCGCGGGCGAGTTCCGTGAAGGAGAGGACCTCGGGGCCGCCCAGGTCGGGGACGCGGCCGGCCGGGTCGCTGGCGGCGAGTTCGGCGAGCCGTCCGGCGACCTCGGTCACCTCCACCGGCTGGTCGGCGACGCCCGCCGGGACGGGCAGGACCAGCGGGACCTTCGCCGCCCCCGCCAGGATCCCCTCCACCAGGTCGTGGAACTGGGTGGCCCGCAGCACGGTCCAGCCGAGACCGGACTCCTCGACCAGCCGCTCCACCGCGAACTTGGCGCGGTAGTAGCCGAGCGGCACCCGGTCGACGCCGACGATCGAGATGTACACGAGGTGGCCGACCCCGGCCCGGCGGGCCGCCGCGATCAGGTGGCGGGCCGCCTCCTCGTCGCCGCCGCGCGGGCTGGACGCGCAGTGCACGACGGTGTCGACGCCCGCCAGGGCCGCGTCGAGGCCGGTCCCCCGCCGCAGGTCGACGGGGTGTTCCCGGGAGTTCCGGCTCAGCTCGCGCACCTCGTGCCCGTCGGCGGCGAGCCGCGCGCACAGCGGCCTGCCGAGGGTGCCGGTGGCTCCCGTGACCAGGATCGTCTTCCTCGCCGTCGTCATCCCCGGTCTCCTTCCGGACGCGGGCGCTCCCCCGTGGAGCACCCCTCACCCGCTCCGAACCGACGGGACCCGGCGGATGTGACGGCTTCAGCCGCCGGCTTCCGGGTACGCGGCGAACTGGCGGGCCGCGTACCCGAGCTTGTCCGGGTTCATCACCATCCGCACGTCGGTGATCCGGCCGTCCGCGCCCGCCTGGACGGAGGCGACGCCGATGATCCGGCCGCCGACGTGCATCACGACGCCCGGCTCCCCGTTGACCTCGGCGACCGTGAGCCGGGCGCCCTCCTCGGTCCGGCGGGCGACGCCCACGAGGAAGCGGAGGACGTTGTCGCGGCCGGTGACGGGGCGGAGGGCCGACCTGACCTTGCCGCCGCCGTCGCTCCACCAGACGACGTCCGCGGCGAGGACCTTCTCCAGGCCCGCGAGGTCGCCCTCGCGGGCGGCCGCGACGAAGGACTCGACGAGTTCCCGCCGCCGTTCGGGCGGGGGCGGGTCGAAGCGGTGGGCGCGGTCGTCGCCGGGTGCGGCGACCCGCCGGGCGGCCCGGCCGTACAGCTGGCGGCAGTTGGCCTCGCCGAGGTCGAGGACGCCGGCGATCTCCCGGTGCGGGTAGCCGAACGCCTCGCGGAGCACGTACACCGCCCGCTCGGCCGGGGTGAGCCGTTCCAGGAGGAGCAGCAGGGCCGTGGAGACGTCGTCGCGCCGCTCGGCGGCCTCCAGCGGTCCCGCCCCGGTGCCGGCGGGCGGACCGCCGTCGGTGAGCACCGGCTCGGGCAGCCAGGTCCCGACGTACCGCTCGCGCCGGACCCGGGCGGAGGTGAGCCGGTTGAGGCACAGGTGGGTGACGACCTTGGCGAGCCAGGCACCCGGGAGCGCGATCGCGGCCCGGTCGGCGCCGCTCCAGCGCAGATAGGCGTCCTGGACGGTGTCCTCGGCCTCCTCGGCGGAGCCGAGCATCCGGTAGGCGAGCCCGAAGAGCCGGGATCGGTACGCGGTGAACTCCCGCGCGGACGCGTCCGCGTCGGGGCGGGCGTCCGGGACGGGGCGGGCGTCCGTGCCGAGGGGCGCGTCCGGGGCGGGGCTCTCGTCCGGGGCGGGGTGCGACGTCACGGTCCCACCTTCTCAGAGCCCCCGAACGGCCCGCCGCCCGTCCCTCCCGTCCCACCCGCCCCGCCGTCCCCGGCCGCCCTGTCCGCCCCGCCCGTCCCGTCCGTCTCCTCCTCGCCGATCCCCTCCAGGACCCGGCACAGCGCCCCCAGCGCGCCCTGCCAGCCGCTGTCCGGCGGGGTGCCGTAGCCGACGACCAGGCCCTCCAGGGAGCGGGCCGCCTCCGGGTGGCGGAACTGGTCGAGGCCCTGGACCGCGAGGCCGTGCCAGGCGGCGGAGCGGAGGGCCGCCCGCTCGGTGCCGGGCGGCAGCGACAGCACCGCGTGCAGGCCCGCCGCGATGCCGCCGACCCGGATGCCCGGCGCGTGCGCGGCGAGCGCGGCGACGAGCTGGTCGCGGCGGTTCCGGTAGCGCAGCCGCATGGCCCGTACGTGCCGGTTGTACGCCCCCGAGGCCAGGAACTCCGCGAAGGCGAGCTGGTCCGGGCTGCCGCACATCCAGTCCACCACCGCCCCCTTCCCGGCGGCGACCTCGTCCACCAGGCCCTCCGGCAGCACCATCCAGGCGAGCCGCAGGCCGGGCGCGAGGGACTTGCTCGCGGTGCCGAGGTAGACCACCCGCTCCGGGTCGAGGCCCTGGAGGGCGCCGACGGGCTGCCGGTCGTAGCGGAACTCCCCGTCGTAGTCGTCCTCCAGGACGAGGCCGCCGGTCGTCCGCGCCCAGTCGACGACCGCCGCCCGCCGGTCCGGGGGCAGCGCCCCGCCGAGCGGGAACTGGTGGGCGGCGGTCAGCAGCACCGCGTCCGGCGCGGTCCGCGCCAGCTCCTCGACGCGGGTGCCGCGGTCGTCGAAGGGCAGGGCGGGGGTGGCGAGGCCCTCCTTCCGCAACAGCCCGGCGTACAGGCCGAGTCCGTACGACTCCACCGCCACCGCCTCCGCCCCGCGCGCCCGCAGGACCCGGCCGAGGAGCATCAGGCCGTGGGCGAACCCGGCGCAGACCACGATCCGTTCGGGCCGCGCGTGCACGCCGCGGGCGCGGGCCAGGTACTCGGCGAGGACGGTGCGCAGTTCGATCCGGCCGCGCGGATCGCCGTACCCGAGGGCCTCGTTGGGCGCGGCGGTCAGCGCCCGCCGGTACGCCTTGAGCCAGGCGGCGCGCGGGAAGGAGGCGAGGTCGGGGCTGCCGGTCCGCAGGTCGTACGCGGGGACGGGGGCGCGCCGGCGGGCGGGGGGCCGCCACGGGGTGCCGCCCGGGGCGAGGCCCGCCGGGGAGGTCCGGGCGGCGGGCGGCTCCGGGGCCGGCCGGGGCTCGGCGCGGCGGGCGACCCGGGTGCCGGAACCCTGGCGGGCGGTGAGCCACCCCTCGGCAATCAGTTCGGCGTAGGCGTCGGCGACGGTGTTCCGGGCCACCCCGAGGTCCGCCGCGAGCTGGCGCGAGGACGGCAGCCGGGTCCCCGGTGCCAGGCGTCCGACGCGCACGGCCTCGCGCAGGGCGTCCATGAGGCCGGCCCGCAGCCGGGTGCCGCGCAGTTCCAGGTGGAGGTCGGCGCCGAAAGTGGCCCAGTCGTTCCGCATGGGAATGGACCATAGCGGCACGCCATCCGCTCCTAGGCTGGCCGCATGACCACCATCACAGCGCACTCCCCCGCCCAGCCCCTCGCCCACGAGCACCCGGCCCGCATGAACTTCGCCGAGCGGGTGCCCGAGTACTACCGGGCGATGCTCCGGCTGGAGCAGGAGGCCGCCAGGGGCGTGGACCCGGTCCTGTACCACCTGATCAAGATCCGGGCCTCGCAGATCAACCACTGCGCCTTCTGCCTGGACATGCACACCAAGGACGCCCTCGCCGAGGGCGAGACCGTCGAGCGGGTCGTCCAGCTCGGCGCCTGGCGGGAGTCCCGGCACTTCTACACGGAGCGGGAGCTGGCCGCCCTCGCCCTCACCGAGGCGGTCACCGTCCTCACCGACGGCTTCGTCCCGGACGAGGTGTACGCGGCGGCGGCCGAGCACTTCGACGAGGAGGAGCTGGCCCGGGTGATCGGCGCGGTCGTCGTCATCAACGCGTGGAACCGCATCGCCGTCACCACCCGCATGACCCCGGGCCACTACACGCCGCGCTCCGCTCAGTAGGCGCCCGGCCGGAAGAAGTCCAGGGCCACCCGCAGGTGCTCGCGCTGGAGCGGCCAGTCGGCCTCCGGCCCGGCGGCCAGGACGGCGTAGTGGTTGCCGTCCTCGGCGGTGAAGGCCCGGTCGACCACCTTGCGGCGGCCGCCCTCGCGGTCGTACGCGTACACCAGCTCGGCCGCGTCGGCGGGCGCCCCGGGCTCTCCGGTGACCGGGCCGAGGCTCAGCTCCTCGTATCCCGGCTTGTCGGCCCTGCCCTGCGCGGAGGCCCCGCGCAGGGCCTCGTACGGGGTCATGCCGGCGTCCTCGATCACGAAGATCTGGAGGAGGCTGTTCCCGTCGGGCGCGTTGTAGAAGACGCCCTGCGCGTTCTCGGTGCGGTTCCAGCCCTCCGGCACGGCGACCGTGAAGCCCTCGGGGTCCGCCACCGCCCGGTAGCCGGGCGGCGGCACGTCGTCCGCCGGGAGCTCGGAGGCGGTGTCGGAGGGCGTGGGGGCCTCGCTCCCGGTCGGCGTGTCCGTGCCGGTCGGCGTGTCGGTCGGCGAGACGCCGGCGGCCGGGCCGCCCGCCACCGGGTCCGGCGCGTCGCGGCCGTCACCCGACCGGAGCAGCCAGCCGCCGACCACCGCGGCCGCGACGAGGGCCGCGGCGAGACCGGCCGCGACGGGGCCGCGGAACCGGAACCGGCCCGGCACGGCCCCGCCGACCTCGCCGAGGACGTGGCCGGGCCCGCTCCCGTACCCCTGCCCGTGGCCGTACCCGTACCCGTGCTCGTACCCGTGCCCGGGGTCGTGTTCCGGCGCGTACGCGGGCGGCGGCGGTGCCACCGGGGCGACGCCGGGCAGGGGCGGGAGCCCCGGCGCCGGCGCGGGCGCGCCGGCGTCCCGCGGTTCCCGCTCCCAGCTCTGCGTCTCGGCGTTCCAGCGGACCCCGCCGTCTCCCCCGGGCCTGCTCAACTCAGCCGCCGAGCAGGGAGTTGAGGACCTGCCCGACGGCGACGCCGGAGGCGAGGACACCCGCCACGTTGCCCGCGTCGGCCAGCGACTGGCGGAGGCGGGCGAGCCGGCCGGGGGCCGCCTCCCCGGTCCGCTCGATCTCGGCCTCGGCCTCGGCGAGTTCGGCGTCGAGCGCGGTCGTCGCCTCGGTCTCGACGACCGCCCGGAGGTCGGTGCGGAACCGGCGGACGGCCCGGAGCAGCTCCTCCTGGCGCGGGTCGCGTGCCGCGCCGCCGTACTGGACGGTGTTGGTGACGGTGTTGTCGTTGCCGATGGTGACGTTCCCACCGGTGTTGGTGATGTGCGTGCCGCCGCGCAGCCGCTCGCCGTTCGTGTCAGTCACGGTCGCCTCCGGTCGTGTTCCTGGACTTGTTCATGACGCTCGTGACGGTGTTGCGGTCACCGATCACGACATTGCCCCTGGTGTTCTCGATGAAGGTCGCCCCTTCGGCGACGTGCACGATCTTCTGCTCGAACTCGGCCGTCTCGTAGCCGGCTTCGCGCAGCGCGAGCACCACGCCGTTCGCCACCCGGTCCTGGATGCTCTTCAGGTAGCGGCTGACGTCCATCTCCTGGAAGAGGGAGGCGGTGTCGTCCGAGCCCAGCTCCCGGACCGAGACCGCCGGCCCCTCCGGCAGCGCCCGGGCGTGCCCGCCGACGGTCACCCGCCACAGGTGGCCGAGGGCGCGCGCGAGGATGCCGAACGCCCGGCCGGCCGAGCGCGGGACCCGGCCGAGCGCCCAGACGGCCTTGCCGAGGCGGTGGTTGTACCGGTAGCGGTGGGCGATGCGGTCGGCCTCGCGGTAGAGCGGCCGGACCGGGCGCAGGACGTGCGGGGCCACCTCCAGCATCAGCATCCCGCCCTGGGTGTGGACGCGGACGAAGACGGTGGTGACGATCTCCTCGCCCCAGCCGCCGACCCGGATGCGCAGGAAGTGCCTGCGGGTCTCGCCGCCCTCCTCGACGGCCGCCGAGCGGTGCGGTTCGAACTCCTCGGGGCCGTACGGGGCGGCGGCCCGGGTCGGCAGGCCGTCGACGGGCAGGAAGACGACCTCGTCGACCTCCAGCTCGCGCAGCCGGTCCCGGACCGCCGCCCGGGCCTGCGGGGAGCCGTGCGGGGACGGCACGCGCAGCGCCTCCACGAGGGGGACGACGCGCCGCAGGATCGCGCTGTTGTCGAGCGGTTCGGGGGCGGTGTCGCCGCCGAGGCCCTTGCGGGGGCGCAGCTCGACGGAGAGCGACCAGGGCTCGTGGGGCTCGCCCGCCCCGCAGAAGGGGTTGCCGGTGTCGTACATGACGAGCCGGGAGTGCTGCTCGATCCGGATCCGGTCGCGCAGCCGCCGGAAGCGGGCGCCCTCGGCGTTCTCGGCGGGGTCGGCCCGCAGGTCGGCGAAGCGGGCGCGGGACAGCTCCTGGGTGAGCGCGCGGGCGAACTGTCCGCGCTGGGCCGCCACCGCCCAGGCCACCAGCAGCGGGACGGCGATCGCGACCCACGCCTCCAGGGCTCCGCCTCCCGCGCCCTGGTCGATCAGCTGGAGGAACAGGAGGGGCAGGCTGCCCGGTTCGAACCCGGCGAGGAGTCCGGCCAGGCCCTCCTGCGTGTCGTGGCCGGTGGCGTAGCCGTCCCAGGAGTCGTGGCCGGAGCCGAAGTCGAGTTCGTACGCGTAGTCGCCGCCGAAGGCCAGCAGCAGCAGGAAGAGCACGGACCATCCGGCGAAGAAACGGCCGTACCAGCGCAGCAGGAAGGCGGGCAGGGCTCGGTGAACGGGCGGGCGGACCGCACGGCCCCGGATCCAGCGGGCCAGGCTGAGGACGAGGAAGGGCACGACGAGGAGGGCGATCAGGCCCTTGGTCAGCGGGAAGGCGACGAACCAGAGGAAGAGGACCGCGCCGGCCCAGCCGAGCTCGGTGCGGCGGGCCCGCAGCGCGTGCGCGAGGACCCGGCCGGCGTCGTGGCCGAGGGCGGGCGCCGCGAGCCGCTCCTCGTGGACGTACAGCTCGTCGATGACGGCGTCGCGGAAGGCGTCGTCCAGGTAGGTGCCGGCGCAGAGCAGCCGGGTGGCCTCGCTGGTGTGCGGCGCGGGGCGGGGGGCGGCGGTGGCCGGGGCGGCGGATCCGGGCCGCTGTTCCGGCGAACCATCAGACTGATGGGGTAACGAAGGTGGCGTCAAGATTTCCCCTGTGGGCTGAACTGTGCCTGTTTCCGACCGTGTTGGGCGTGAACCGGGGAGCCAGCATAGGGGAGACGCGGAGCGCCCCCGACCCTTCGGCCGGGGGCGCTTCGCTCGTCCGTCAGGACGCGGGGGCTCAGATGAGGCCGAGCTCGCGGACCGCGTCGCGCTCCTCCGACAGCTCCTTGACGGAGGCGTCGATGCGGGCGCGGGAGAACTCGTTGATGTCCAGGCCCTGGACGATCTCGTACTTGCCGTCCTTGCAGGTGACGGGGAAGGAGGAGATCAGGCCCTCCGGGACGCCGTAGGAGCCGTCCGACGGGATGCCCATGGAGGTCCAGTCGCCCTCGCGGGTGCCGTTGACCCAGGTGTGGACGTGGTCGATGGCGGCGTTGGCGGCCGAGGCGGCGGAGGAGGCGCCACGGGCGTCGATGATCGCGGCGCCGCGCTTGGCGACGGTCGGGATGAAGGTGTCGGCCAGCCACGCCTGGTCGTCGACGACCTCGGCGGCGTTCTTGCCGGCGATCTCCGCGTGGAAGATGTCCGGGTACTGGGTGGCGGAGTGGTTGCCCCAGATGGTGAGGCGCTTGATGTCCTCGACGGAGGCGCCGGTCTTCTGGGCCAGCTGCGTCAGGGCGCGGTTGTGGTCCAGGCGGGTCATCGCGGTGAAGCGCTCGGCCGGGACGTCCGGGGCGGACTGCTGCGCGATGAGGGCGTTGGTGTTGGCCGGGTTGCCGACGACGAGGACCTTGATGTCGTCCGCGGCGTGGGCGTTGATGGCCTGGCCCTGCGGCTTGAAGATGCCGCCGTTGGCGGCGAGCAGGTCGCCGCGCTCCATGCCGGCGGTGCGCGGGCGGGCGCCCACGAGCAGCGCGACGTTGGCGCCCTCGAAGCCCTTGTTCGGGTCGTCGAAGATGTCGATGCCCTTGAGCAGCGGGAACGCGCAGTCGTCGAGCTCCATGGCGGTGCCCTCGGCGGCCTTGACGCCCTGCGGGATCTCGAGGAGGCGCAGCTTGACCGGCACGTCCGCGCCGAGCAGGTGGCCGGAGGCGATGCGGAAGAGCAGCGCGTAGCCGATCTGGCCGGCCGCGCCGGTCACGGTGACATTCACGGGAGTGCGGGTCATGGCGATCTCCGTAAGACAGCTGGCGGTGGGGTTCCCTGCCCCTGAGGCTGGATATCGCTCCCTGATCGATCGATGTCTCGATGTGAAGAGATATCCGGCGGTCAGGCTATCGGACCCGGGCCGCTGCGCACCCCCACCCCCTTGTGGTCCGGCTCACCTCTCCCGTCTTTCACTCTCCCGTGCAGCCGTCCTCGCCGCCGGTGAGGGCCGCGCAGGCGCGCGCGGCGCCCCCGGAGCCGACCGGGATCATCGCGGTGTACGCGTCGGTGTCGCCGCCCGCCGGGACGTTCGCGACCCGGACGGCGGTACCGGCCTGGACGCTGACCTCGTCCCCCGCGGCCGCCCCGGTGATCCGGGCCCAGGCGGCGGCGCAGACCTCGCTGTACCGGACCTCGACGAGGGCGGCGCCCACGCGGGTGAGGGCGACGGTGGTGGCGAGCGGCCCGCCGCAGCCCATCGCCTCCGGGTCCCGCCCGCCGCAGTCGGCCCCCGTGCAGCGGACCCCGTCGGGGAGGCTGGGGGCGGGCGCGGGGGCGCTGGTGGTGGCGGGCGCCGTCGGGGCGGCGGCGGGCGGCGGCGCGGACCCGCCGAGGTCGGCGAGGAGGACGGCGGCGATGACGACGAGCACGGCGCCGACGATCCCGGCGACGTAGAGCAGCGGGGACGCGCGGCGGGGCTTGCGGGGGGCCGGGGCGGGCCCGGGGGCGGGCTCCGGCCCGGGACCGGGCGGTACGGCCTTCCGGATGCGCATGGTCCGCTCGGCGGGCGCGTCCTCGGGGGCGCGGCGCCCGTCCGGTACGGCGTCCTGGATCCCGCCCCGTACGGCGCCCGGGCCCCCGTCCCGTACGGCGTCCTGGATCCCGTCCCGTACGGCGTCCCCGACCCCGTCCCGTACGGCCGGCTCCGGGCTTTCCGGCGGCGGGGCGGCCGGGGCGGCGTGGCCGGGGCGCCTCCAGGCGCGGTCCGCGTGCTCCCACTGGGCGGTGAGGGGGCCGAGGTCGGCGCCGGTGACGTCGGAGAGGGCGACGACGGCGCTCCTGGGCACGGGACGGCAGGCGTTCAGGTACGCCTCCCAGGCGTCCGGCCCGTGTCCGGTGCGCTCGGCGACGGCGGCGACGCCGAGTCCGCTGCGGTCGATGACCAGCCGCAGCCGTTCCGTGAACGTCCGCACGTCCGGATCGAGTTCGTCGGACAGCGACTTCCACGCCGGCATGTTCCTCCCCTTGTCCCCAGCCGTCCCTGACCCCCTCGAAGGATGGCAGCTCCGGCGGCCGGACGGGACCCCGATCGGAGGGTCCGGATGTACCGGAATGGTCACCTCCGTGCCACAGCCCCTGGCCCGAACTTGCCCTTCCTTGGCGCGTACATGACCCTTGATCACGACGGCGCCCGCCCTCCCACGGGGGAGAGGGCGGGCGTCGTCGTACGAGCGGGACGGATCGGACCGGGTCAGGTCGGGTCAGGTCGGGTCAGGTCACCGTCAGGTGGAGGATGTCCTCCAGGAACGGGATCCTGAGCCAGGGCTTCGGCTGCACCATGAGCGCGAGCAGCACGATCAGCGAGCCCATCACCCCGTACGTGATCAGGTCGGTGAAGCGCGAGCGGACCGCGAGCATGCCCACCGAGGGCAGCAGCCGGCGGAGCACCGCGCCGAGCAGCAGCGCCGCCCCGACCGTCATCGTCCCGATCCGGAAGGACTGCGGGAACGGGTCCGTCCCCACCACCAGCAGGCCCAGCGCCGCCGTCCCCAGGACGAGGAGCAGCGGCCACTGGCGGGCGGGCGCCGGGGCGTCGCCGCCCGCCGCCCGGCCGCCGCCCTCGGGCCGGGCGGTGTCGGTGGTGACCGTCGGCGGCCGGCGCGAGCCCCGCACCCGGCGGACCTTCGACACCCGCCCGCGCGGCAGCTCCCTCGGTCCGTCCGGGGTCCCGGGGGAAGCCGGGCTCCCCGAGGTCATCTCAGAGCGCCGCGGCCGCGCGCTCCGCGGCCTCGACGACGTTGACGAGCAGCTGCGCGCGGGTCATCGGGCCCACGCCGCCGGGGTTCGGGGAGATCCAGCCGGCCACCTCGGCCACGCCGGGGTGCACGTCGCCCATGATCTTGCCCTCGGCGTTGCGCGAGACGCCGACGTCGAGGACGGCCGCGCCCGGCTTCACGTCCTCCGGCTTGATCAGGTGCGGCACGCCGGCGGCGGCCACGATGATGTCGGCGTTCCGCAGGTGCGCCGAGAGGTCGCGGGTGCCGGTGTGGCACTGCGTCACGGTGGCGTTCTCGGAGCGGCGGGTCAGGATCAGCGGCATCGGGCGCCCGATGGTGACGCCGCGGCCGACGACGACGACCTCGGCGCCGTTGATCTCCACGCCGTGGGCGCGGAGCAGGGTGACGATGCCGTTCGGCGTGCAGGGCAGCGGGGCGGGCTCGTTGAGGACGAGCCGGCCGAGGTTGGTCGGGTGCAGGCCGTCGGCGTCCTTCGCCGGGTCCATCAGCTCCAGGATGCGGTTCTCGTCGATGCCCTTCGGCAGCGGCAGCTGGACGATGTAACCGGTGCAGGACGGGTCCTCGTTGAGCTCCCGGACGACCGCCTCGATCTCCTCCTGCGTGGCGGTCGCGGGGAGTTCGCGCTGGATGGAGGCGATGCCGACCTGCGCGCAGTCGCGGTGCTTGCCCGCCACGTACTTCTGGCTGGCCGGGTCGTCGCCGACCAGGACGGTGCCGAGACCGGGCGTGACGCCCTTCTCCTTGAGGGCCGCCACGCGGGCGGTCAGGTCGGACTTGATCGCGGCGGCGGTGGCCTTGCCATCGAGAATCTGGGCGCTCATGGGGGACATCCTCCCGGATGACCCCCGCCAAGTTCCAATTCGGTCCCGCCCGGCTCCCGGCGGGGGTTCCGGGGGGAGCCGGGCGGGCCGGAGGGAAGGGTTGCACTTGCACAACTCCGGTGCGTATCGACTGGACAACACCTCGGAGCTACGGCGACGATGACCAGCGCAGTGCCGCGGAAAGTGCCGGGGGGAGTCCGCTCACGTGCCGTGAAAGTTCCTCCGCGCGGGCCGCGTCGTCCCCGCACGAGAACATTCACGGAGGAATGCCCCGATGAGCTTCGGCGAACCGAACAACCCCTACGGCCAGCCGCCGCAGGGCCAGCAGCCGGGCTACGGCTACCCGCAGGCCCCCCAGGGCGTCCCGCAGCAGGGCGGCTACGGCTACCCGGCCGCCCCGCCGGTCTCGCCGTACGGCGCGTACCCGGGCGGCCCGAACCAGATCCCGCAGTCGATGCCGGGGCTGCTGACGACGGCGCGGGTGTTCCTGTACCTGATCTCGGCGGTGCAGATCGTGCTCGGCCTCGCCTACGTCTACGTGGCGAGCATCGCCAGCGACGCCTCGGACATCGCGTCCGACTACGGCAGCGACAACCCGTTCGAGGACATCGGCGACTTCGCCGCCGGCGCCGCCATCGCCCTCGCCCTCGTCTTCCTGGGCCTCGCCGCCCTCTCGATCACGCTCGCGGTCAAGTTCGGCAGCGGCGGCCAGGGCGTGCGGATCACCACGGTGATCTACGGCGCGCTCGGCACCATCGTGGGCGCCATCGGCCTCTTCATCGGCATCGACTCGGGCCTGGCCACGGCCGTGATCTTCCCGCTGATCTGGGTCACCTTCGGCGTGATCATCACGCTCGCCCCGGTGGTCCCCAGCGGCACCGCCTGGTTCTCCCGCCCGCGCTACTGATCCGCACGGCACGCCGAAGGGGGCCCGGTTCCGACCAGGAACCGGGCCCCCTTCGCGTACCCGCTACTTCTTCCTCAGCACCGCGAAGCCCTCCGAGCGGTGGACCACCTCGTACGCCGCCTCCGGGTGCAACTGCGAAGCCGTCACGGCCGGGTCCGAGGTCTGTCCCGACCAGCCGCGCAGGTCGAGGGCGAGGTAGTCGGGGGTGGCGCCCTTCGAGGTGCCCACCCAGTAGACCGTGTGGTCGGCGGTGAGGTGGGCGAGGAGCGGTACGTCGGCCTCGACGGAGGCGCCCGCCGGGACCGCGGCGACGGCCGCGCGGGCCTGCTCGGCGCGGGCGTCGGCGGCGTACGTCTCCGGCTTCAGCAGCTCGCGCAGCGGCAGGTGCGCGGCGAGGGCGAGCGCGACGGCCGTGGCGACGGCGACGGCGACCTTCCCGTACGCGGCGAGCCAGGGGCGCGGCGAGGTGCGCACCGCGCGGACGGCGTCGACCAGGGCCAGGAGGATGACCGGCATCAGGACGGCGCTGTAGTGCCAGTGCATGCCCCAGTGGTTGGCGTCCTGGGAGACGAAGCGCCAGCCGAGGGTGGGCAGGACGAGCAGGACCAGCGGGGAGCGCAGCGCGAGGAAGCCGGTGATCGCGAGCAGGTACAGGACCATCTCCCAGCGCTCCCCGGAGGTGAGCGCGGAGCCGATGACCTGGCCGAGGGAGGTCTCGGTGCCGGTGCCGGTCTTCTCGATCTTGGCCCAGTAGTCGTACCGGCCGAGCGTGCTGGCGGCCGGGATGAGGACGAGGACGGTGAGCGCGAAGAACGCGACGCCGAAGCCGGCGAGGGCGGCGCCGAGCTTCTTCTGGCCCTTGAGGGCGAGGACGACGCCGACCATGGCGACGGTGAGCCCCATGTCCTCCTTGACGAGGACGAGCGGCGCCGACCAGGCGACGGCGGCGGTCCAGCGGCCGAGGAGGAGGGCCCGGCAGGTGAGGGCGAGCAGCGGGACGGCGAAGGCGATCTCGTGGAAGTCGGACTTCACGGCCTCCTGGAGGCCCCAGGAGAGCCCGTAGGCGACCGTGAGGGCGATGCCGGTGGCGCGGCTGCCGAGGACCTGCTGGGCGGTGCGGCCGACGATCACGGCCGAGCCGGCGAAGAGCGCGGCCTGCGCGAAGAGGAGGGAGACCGGCGAGGGCCAGAGCCAGTAGAGCGGGGCGAGGAGCGCCGTCACCGGGCTGAAGTGGTCGCCGAGTATCGGGAAGCCGGGTCCCTTGATGTCGGAGACGGGCAGCCGGAACTCGGCGTAGGAGCGGACGGCCTGCCCGAAGATGCCGAGGTCCCAGGAGGGGGTGCGGAAGTGGTCGTACTGCACCCAGGAGTAGAGGAAGTACAGGCCGGTGAGGACGGCCGCGATCAGCGCGTACGGGAGGTACGGGACGGGCGCGGCGGCGGGGTCCTCGGCGGGCCGTTCACCGGCGGGGTCCGCCGACGGTCGTCTCAGTACGTCCAACACCACGTCTCCACTACTGCCGGCCGGGCCAGGGCCCGTCCATTAGACCAGAGACGCCTGTGGGGCCCTCCTGAGGAGGAAGGCCCCACAGCCGCGTGCCGTCAGTGGAAGAAGTGGCGGGTGCCGGTGAAGTACATCGTCATGCCGGCCTTCTTCGCGGCCTCGACGACGAGCTCGTCGCGCATCGAGCCGCCGGGCTGGACGACCGCCTTCACGCCGGCCGCGGTGAGGATCTCCAGGCCGTCGGGGAAGGGGAAGAAGGCGTCGGAGGCCGCGTACGAGCCGCGGGCGCGCTCCTCGCCGGCGCGCTCGACGGCGAGCTTGGCGGAGTCGACGCGGTTGACCTGGCCCATGCCGACGCCGACGGAGGCGCCGTCCTTGGCGAGCAGGATCGCGTTGGACTTGACCGCGCGGCACGCCTTCCAGGCGAAGGCGAGCTCGGCGAGCTCCTCGGCGGACAGGGCCTCGCCGGTGGCGAGGGTCCAGTTCGCCGGGTCGTCGCCCTCGGCCTGGAGGCGGTCGGTGACCTGGAGCAGCGCGCCGCCGTCGACGGGCTTGACCTCGACCGGGTTGCTCGGGGCGCCCTCGGCCTTGAGCACGCGGATGTTCTTCTTCTTGGCGAGGATCTCCACGGCGCCGTCCTCGTAGCCGGGGGCGACGATGACCTCGGTGAAGATCTCGGCGACCTGCTCGGCCATCTCCACGGAGACCGGGCGGTTGACGGCGATGACGCCGCCGAAGGCGGAGAGCGGGTCGCAGGCGTGGGCCTTGCGGTGGGCCTCGGCGACGTCGGCGCCGATCGCGATGCCGCACGGGTTGGCGTGCTTGATGATCGCGACGCAGGGCTCGGCGTGGTCGTACGCGGCCCGGCGCGCGGCGTCGGTGTCCGTGTAGTTGTTGTACGACATCTCCTTGCCGTGCAGCTGCTCGGCCTCGGCGAGGCCGCCCGTGCCGTCGACGTAGAGCGCGGCGCCCTGGTGCGGGTTCTCGCCGTAGCGCAGGACGTTCTTGCGCGCGTAGGTGGCGCCCAGGAAGTCGGGGAAGCCGCTGTCGTCGGCGGCGGCGTAGTCGTCGGCGAACCAGGAGGCCACGGCCACGTCGTACGCGGCGGTGTGCTGGAACGCCTCGGCGGCGAGCCGCTTGCGGGCGGTCAGGTCGAAGCCGCCGGCCTGGACGGCGGCGAGCACGTCGGCGTACCGCTCGGGGCTGGTGACGATGGCGACCGACGGGTGGTTCTTGGCGGCGGCGCGGACCATCGACGGGCCGCCGATGTCGATCTGCTCGACGCACTCGTCCGGGGTGGCGCCGGAGGCGACCGTCTCGCGGAACGGGTAGAGGTTCACGACGACCAGATCGAAGGGCTCCACGCCCAGCTCGGCGAGCTGCTCGCGGTGCGACTCCAGGCGCAGGTCGGCGAGGATGCCGGCGTGCACGCGCGGGTGCAGGGTCTTGACGCGGCCGTCCAGGCACTCGGGGAAGCCGGTGAGCTCCTCGACCTTGGTGACCGGGACGCCGGCGGCGGCGATCTTCCCGGCGGTGGAGCCGGTGGAGACGAGCTCGACACCGGCCTCGTGCAGACCGCGGGCCAGCTCCTCCAGACCGGTCTTGTCGTAGACGCTGACCAGCGCGCGGCGGATGGGCTTAACGGTGTCCGTGTTCACCGATCTGAACCTTTCGTCCCTCAATGCGGTAGCCGTGCCGGGCGAGGCGCCCCACGACGTCGACGAGCAGCGAGCGCTCGACTTCCTTGATGCGCTCGTGCAGAGCGGCTTCATCGTCCGACTCCCGCACCTCGACCACGCCCTGGGCGATGATCGGGCCGGTGTCGACGCCGTCGTCGACGAAGTGGACGGTGCATCCGGTGACCTTCACGCCGTGGGCGAGGGCGTCGCGCACCCCGTGGGCACCGGGAAAACTGGGGAGGAGCGCCGGGTGGGTGTTGACGACCCGGCCGTCGAAGCGGGCCAGGAACTCCTTGCCGAGGATCTTCATGAACCCGGCCGAGACGACGAGGTCCGGCGCGTACGCGGCGGTGGCCTCGGTCAGGGCGCGGTCCCATTCCTCGCGGCTCGCGTGGTCCTTCACCCGGCAGACGAAGGTGGGGATCCCGGCGCGCTCGGCCCGCTCCAGTCCGGCGATGGAGTCGCGGTCGGCGCCGACGGCGACGATCTCCGCGCCGTATCCCCCAGGGTCGGCGGCGATGCCGTCGAGCAGTGCCTGGAGGTTGGTGCCGGAGCCGGAGACCAGGACGACAAGGCGGGCGGCAGCCACTGGGTCACTCTTTCCGTGGTTATTGTGCGGTCCTACGAACGAATCGTGCCCGTCGATACGGGGAACCCTACGAATGGCTCGACCGTCAGCAACGATACCGGCACACCGGACGGCCCCCACGGGACGGGGGCGGAGCAGGGGGGTAGCGTCAGGGTCCGACGCCGGTCACGCCGCCCGGTGCGACGCGGTCACGACGACAGAGGGAAGACGTCCAGCAGATGCCGGATCGCCAGTCCACGAACGACAACAACCCGTTCGCCCCGCCGCCCGAGGGCAGGCCCGACCAGCCGTGGCAGCCGCGCCGGCCGGACGGCTCGGACGGCTCGGACGACTCCGGCTCGGACGGCGGTTCCGCCGGACCGTCGTCGCCCGTGACGGGCTCGGCCGACGGCCGCTGGAGCCCGCGCCAGCCCGGCCGTTCCTCGGACGGCTTCGGGCGCGGCCCGGAGCGCCAGGGCGGTCAGGGCGGCGGCCCGGGCGGCCAGGGGCCGGAGCGGCCGGGGCTGCGCTGGGATCCGACGGACCCGGCCCAGCGGCGGGCGCGGTACGCGGTCCTCGGCGGCATGTGGGCCTTCTTCTTCGCGGTCTTCGACCTTCCGGAGCCGGCCCTGCTGCTCGGCGCGCTCTCGGTCTACTGGGCGGTCAGCTCGCTGCGCGCGAAGCCGAAGGCCCCGGCCGGGGTGTCGCCGGAATCACAGGCCGCGTCCCAGCCCTCGGGACGGCCGTCCCCCGCGCCGGGCGCCCCCGGCCCGGCCCGCTCGATGCGGACGGCGGCGATCAGCGGCCTGGTGGCGTCGGCCGTGGCCCTCTCGATCGTCGCCTTCGGCTTCACGATGCAGTTGGTCTACAAGGACTTCTACGAGTGCCGGGACGACGCCCTCACCCACGCGGGCGCGGTGGCCTGCAACGACCTGCTGCCCAAGCCGCTGCGCGACGGCTTCGGGGTGCGCGACTAGACCTCGCCGCCCCGGTCCTTCCGGTCTTCCCGGTCTTCCCGGTCTTCCCGGTCCGCCCCGGTCGTCCCTGACGGCCGGGGCGGTTCCGTCGGTAGGGGCGGCACGGCGGGTGCGATGGGCGCGGTGGGGGCGGGCGGTTCCGGGAGCAGGGGGGCCTCCCAGGAGGCGGGGAGGTAGTCGTACGGCTCGAAGCCGCCGTATCCGTCGTCGCCGTCCAGGTCGTCCGAGGCGCCCGGGGAGAAGCCGGGGCCCAGGGGGCCGGGGGAGGCCGGGGCGGCCGTCGCCAGGGCCGGCTCCGGCGCCTTCGACGCCTTCGACGCCTTCGGCGCCTTCGGAGGCTTCGGGGGCCGGGGCGTCTTCGGGCGGAGCGCCCGGCGGCCCCAGGCCCGTACCGCCAGCGCCGTCGGCAGGCCGACGGCCATGCCCCACAGCACCGCCGCCGCGCCCGCCTGCCACCACACCGGGCCGAAGGCGCGCAGCCGGTCCGAGCCCAGCGGGCCGCCGGCCGCGCCCGCCAGGAGCGCGATGGCCGCCCCGGTCGCCCAGGCCGCGCCCAGCGCCGCGAGCGCCGTCCCGCGGGCCCGGCCGCCGGCGGTCTCCCGGCCCGCCCGGTGGCCCAGGACCACCGCCGCGGCCAGCGGCACCGCCGCCGCGGCCCACTGCGGCCAGCCGCCGCGCCCCTCCGGCGGCAGCGCCGCGAGGAGCGGGAAGGGCGGCACGGCGGGGTCGCCGACGAGCCCGAGCGGGGTCGCGAGCGCGCCCGTGCCGAGGGCGAAGCCGGGCCCGAGGCCGTACGCCGCGCCCCAGACCGCCGCGTTCGGCAGCAGCGCGAGGAGGAGGAGCGCCAGCGCCACCCGACCGGACCATTCCCCCGCGAGGGACTCGTACGAGGTCCGGGCCGCGCCCGCGTGCCAGGCCAGCGAGACGCCGGCCGCCACCGCCCCGCCGGCCAGCAGCGCCACCAGGCCGGCGCCCGCGCCGCGCAGCGCGGCGGCGGCCTCCTCCCGGTCCGGCAGGGGCCGGCCCAGCGCGCTCCAGACGCCGGCCCCCGCCGCGCCGAGGACCACGCCCGGCAGCCACAGTCCGGCGGTCACCAGGTCGGCGGGGAGCGGGCCGCTCTCGCTGTAGACCACGATCACGGCCGCGACCAGCAGGTATCCCCCGGCGACCGCGCCGAGCGCGCCGGCGGGCGAGGGGCACGGCCGGGTCTCGTCGGCCGGGTCGAGGGTGGACCGGGCGGTCCGGTAGACCAGCCAGACCGGCAGCGCGGCCGTCAGCAGCGGCACGATCCCCAGCGGGGCGGGCAGTCCGCCGACCGTGTCGGTGCGGACGAGGTCCACGCCGTGGGCGAGCAGCCACAGCCCGGCGGCGAGGTGGAGGGCGCCGCCGGCGCCGCTGTCGGGGAACGGCGAGCTGATCCAGGCGACGATCACCAGGACCGCGAGCGCGCCGGCGCCGAGTCCGGCGGCGACCCCGCCGCGGACGCAGGCGGTGGCGAACGCGGCGGAACGCCCGCTCTGGGCCAGGGAGTGCTCGGTCAGGTGGGTCACGGGGCCATGCTGCCAACGACACGCTCTTTCGCGGCGTAACAGGCAAACATCCGTTGTGTCGCTCAAGATACGTTTATGTACTTTTCCGCCCATAGGTTCGCCGCGGGAGGTCGACGTCGATGAGCCAGACGAGCCGGGGCGGCGGCGCCGCGCCCCCCTCCACCGCCACCGCGCTGCCGACGCCGAAGGAGCGGCGCCGGCTGCGCGAGGCGCTCGCCCTGAGCGAGGAGCAGGTCGCCGAGGCCATGGGCGTCACGAAGGCCACGGTCAGGGCCTGGGAGACCGGCCGCTCCTCCCCCCGCGGCCGCAAGCGCGAGGCGTACGCGAAGCTGCTCGGCGGCGTGACGGAACCGCCGGCGACGGAACCACCGGCGACGGCTCCGGCCGGGGCGGAGCCGGGGGAACGGCGGCGGGCCGGGGCCCCGGCCGAGCCCGCCGCGCCGACCCCCGCCCCCACCGGCAACGTGCGGCCCAGGGCCGCCGCCAAGCGGGCCGCCAAGCCGCCCGGGACGCCCTCCCCGGCACCCGCCGACGCCGCCTCCGGCCCCGGCCGGCGCTCCCCGGACCGCTCCGGGGAGCGCCTGAAACCGGTGCCTGATCCGGTACCGGAACCGGAGCCCGCGCGGGAGGCGGAACAGCCGGCCGGGCTCACTCCCGAGGAGGCCTTCGACGCGCTCTACGCGCACGCGGCCCCCGGCCTCGTCCACCAGGCGTACCTGCTGACCGGACGCCGCCTGCTCTCCCGGGAGGCCGTCGAGCACGCCTTCCACCACGCCTGGGAGCACTGGCCCGAGGTGGCCGTGGACGCCGACCCGGTGGGCTGGGTGCGGGCGGCGGCGTACGAGTACGCCCTCTCGCCCTGGCACCGGCTGCGCCGCGCCCACAAGCACCCCGACGCGCCGCCGACCGAGGCGGGGCGGCGGGCGCTGCTCGGCGCGCTGCTCGACCTGCCGGCGCCGTACCGCCGCACCGTCCTGCTCTACGACGGGCTCGGGCTCGACCTGCCCGAGACGGCCGCCGAGACGGAGGCGAGCACCCCCGCCGCCGCCAACCGGCTGCTGTACGCGCACTCCGTCATCGGCGAGCGGGTGCCGGAGCTGGCCGATCCCGAGGCGCTCCGGCAGCGGCTGGGCACGCTGGTCGCGGAGGCGCCGACGGCGACGCTGCCGGCGGCGCGGGCGGTGCGCTCCGGCAGCGAGCGGCGGATCCGGCGGATGACCCGGGCGGTGCTCGGGGTGACGGCGGTGCTGATCGGCGTCACGGCCCTGACGGCGGCGACGGCCCCGACCCGCTACGTCCCGGAGGTCGCGCCCGGGCAGACCGTCAACGGCGTCCCGGTGCGCGGCGGGCCGCAGAAGCTCGGCGAGGAGGACGTGGAGCTGCGCGACAAGCTGCGCTCGGAGCCGCATCCGGGCCCGGAGCGGCTGGTCCCGACCGCCGGGTGAGCCGTAGACGAGTGGGCCCCGCCCTCCCGGTCTCCCGGGAGGGCG